>CAYTKG010000001.1:0-28946 GCA_964438335.1 uncultured Candidatus Saccharibacteria bacterium
ACCGAAAAACATACCTCGTATATTTCTGCTAGGGTGGTTTTTAGCAGAATGACAGGATAAAAATATATCAAAATCAGAATAAAATATATCAAAAATGAAGAAAAAGAGTGTAAAAAAGTTATATGGCGAAATGGTTTTAAAAGAATGGAAAAGATTAACTAAGGACCCATTTCATAAATTAGAATTTGAAACAACTCTTCGTTTTCTTTAAAAATATCTTCCTCAAAAAGGACTAATTCTTGATGCCGGCGGAGGTCCGGGAAGATACACTATTGCTTTAGCGAAGAATGGGTATGATGTAGTTTTACTTGATTTAGTTCCCGAACTTTTAGAATTTGCCAAGAAACAAATAGCTAAAGCAAAAGTTGAAGCAAACGTTAAGTCAGTGATCGAGAGCTCTATTATTGATTTGTCATGTTTTGATAGTAATTATTTTGATAGTGTTGTTTGTTTGGGAGGACCGTTGTCACACATTAAAGGTAATAAAACAAGAAAAAAGGCAGTTTCCGAGTTAATAAGAGTTGCAAAAAAAGGAGCCCCTGTGTTTATCTCGGTAATGGGTAAGCTGGCGGTGTTGGCGAATTGTTTAAGATATTGGCCGGACGAGATTAAACAAACAAGACATTTTAGGGAAATTTGGAAGAATGGCGATGACAATATATGGCATGGGAGTTCTTATTGTCATTTTTTTATGCCCGAGGAATTTAAAACTCTTGTATCAGAAAGCGGCTTAAAGATATTGGAATGCGTTGGTCTAGAGGGATTGGGATCAAATGCTAAAAGAGAAATTAATAAACTGGCAAAAAATTGGCCAAAGGCCTGGAAGAACTGGATAGAGGCTCATTGGGGACTCTGTTCTCACTCTGCTGTTTTTGCCACCAGTGGCCATATGTTAATAGTGGGAAGGAAGAAATAAAGAATCATTAGAAGATGGGGCGCGCTTGAGTTCAGGGGGTCATAAAAAGATATTTGAGATTGTTAAAGAGTTTTTATTTCAAAATAATTTCAAAATAAAATAATTTAATTGGCCATCGAATTATTGTTTGATTTTTTGTTTTGGAGTAAAATCTGGCTATGGCAAATAAAAACATATATGGCAAATAAAAACATAGAAAAAACAAAAACCCACTTTTTGGAAACTTTTAAACAAAAAAGAAATCCTGTTTATCCTTATCTCCCGAGACACGTTATCGAAGCGGAGAAGTGGGCTAAGAAAATTTTGAAAAGTCATCCCGAGGCAGACGAAGAAATAGTTTTATTGTCTGTTTGGCTTCATGATATTGGTTTGGCAACCAAAGATGAAAATGATGACCACGCTGTTCAGTCCGAAACCGAAACCAGACGTTTTCTTACAGAAATGGGAATGACATCTGACAAAATTGAGAAAGTGGCTCATTGCGTAAGAGCCCATCGATGTAAAGATGTTAAGCCATCAACTTTAGAGGCAAAAATTTTAGCAGCAGCCGATTCTGCTAGCCATATGACCGATATTAATTATATAGTTCATATCTCAGATGGTTTGAGAGATTACACTCTTGCTAAACTCGAGAGAGATTATAGAGATGTTGGTTTATTTCCCGAATTAAAAAAAGAGATTACCCCTCTGTACAAGGCCTGGAGAGAATTATTGAGCGTTTATCCCGATTTGAACAGGTTTTAATTTCAATATCTTGCGGGAGATTTGTTTTAGCGTAGAGGACACCGCTATTCAATCAAGAAATTAGCTTACCAAATTCGGGCTTTTGCCCGTTTTTGGGTTCTGTCAGAAGTTTAAGTTCTTTTGGTTTTTTGATAGAATAAAGCCATGAAAAAGTTTTTTGAACTTTATACTTCTTCTTTGCCTCAATCGACAATTGAAAGAGTAGGGGAAATCGAGGGCTATACCTTAAGATGGTTTTCCGGAAAATCAATTGTTAGGTTTTTGCCTTCTGAAAAAGAAGGATTGTTTTTTCGTCTTGATAGAAAAGAGATTGCCGTTTCTCCCCAAAATATTATCTTTGACGAAAAGCATTGCACGAGCTTAAAGTCGGGATTGGTTGAGGTTAGGGAAACAGAACACGTTCTTTCGGCAGTCCATGGATTAGGAATCACAAATTTAGTGATTGAAATCGAGGGGAGCGGTGAGCCACCAATTATGGATGGCAGCTCAAAACCTTTTGTGGAAGTTTTGCTTAAATCAGGCATCAAAAGATTGTCGGAGAAAAGGAGAGAGATAAGGATAGTTCGCGAATTTAGCTTCTCTCTTCCAGGCAGTGAAAGCTTTATTAGAGCCGAGCCATTTGATGGTTTGTTTATTGATATGACAGTTGACTATCCCTTGCCAATTGGCAAACAGCATTTATCAATATCAGTCAATCCAGAAAGTTATCAAAAAGAAATTGCTTTTGCCCGACCGCCTCTAAGATGTTCCATAGAAGAAGCCTCTGAAGAGAAACTTAAAGAGTGGTTCAGAGGTTGGCAAGAAGCAAAAGATTCAATTGTTTATTACTCCAAAAAAGAATACTTAACTCCGCTTCGGTCAGAAGACGAAATGGTCAGGCACAAAATTTTAGATTTTATTGGCGACATTGCTAATATTGGTTTTCCCATTAAAGGGAAATTCGTCTGTTTTAAAGTGGGGCATAGAATTAATGGAGAGTTTACGAGATTGTTTGCAAGTTAATCCAAAATGTAAACAGGAAAAAAGAGCTGAATTATCAAGGTTATTACCCGAGATTTTTCTCGGGTTTTTGTTGAGAGGACTTGACAAGAGATGGTTATGGGTATATACTCATAACAAAGGTCGAAGAGATTAAAAATTATTAAATTATTATTTGAAACAAAAATATGCCAAGGTTTGACGGAAGTGGTCCTCTGGGTTTAGGTCCGGGCACCGGTCGGGGATTAGGTCCTTGCGGCGCTGGTTTGGGTTGGAGAAGAGGTTTTGGCCGAGGTTTCGGTTGGAGAAGGTTTTGGGGTTATCTTCGTCGATCCCCAATGAGCAAAAAGGAAGAAGTTGAAATGCTTACAGACGAAGCCGCAGTTTTGGAAGACGAATTAAAAGCGATTAAAGAACGCCTGAACGAATTGAGGACTAAAAAATAAAGAGAGCAGGGGAGCCCGGTTTTTCAAAGAGCCGGGTTTTTCTGTTTTGGGTTATTTATCCGGGCTTTTGCTCGGATTTTTAGTTTGCTAAAATAGAAAAATGCAAAATTAATTACCTTGATAAGTCATAAATATGTTTTCATGTTAAAATAAAACAAAGGCCAATTAAAATAAAACAAAGGTCAAGAAGATAAAAAAAGGAAATAAAATATGGTTAAGAAAAAAATTAGTAAAATAGACGGCAAAATAGAAGATGAATTTAGCGCCGGAATGAAAGATACTTTTTCGGAAAGACTGGAGCAGGGAATAGTGAATTTTATCGGTTCTTGGCTTTTTTTGCTGTTGAATATAGTTTTTTTTGTCTTGTGGTTAATTTTGAAACTATCTTATAATCAGCTTACTTTTTGGGTTTCTTTGGAAGCGATTGTTTTATCGGTTTTAATTTTGATTAACGCCAACAAGGAGACGGGGAACGATAGAAAGAGAGCAATTAAAGATTATAAAATTGATATGAGTGTGGCCCAAAGAGCAAAGGGAATAGAAAGAGAGATTAAAGAGATAAAAGAAAAAATTAACTGGTTAGCAGAAAAAATGAGCCGAGAGAGACGGGCACCAAAATAAAGACAAGCAGGATAATTTGGATTGAGGGAGATTTTTGATTTGACTTTTTTTAAAAAAGCGATATGATAGGATGCTGAAAGGGGAGTTAAATTAAAGACATAAAGATAATTTAGGGCTTTTTTTATTATTTATTTTATGATCGAGAGAAAGAAAACTTTTATTATTTTGGGTATTCTTTTAGTTTTAACTTTCTTTTTGGCTAATTTTTGCTACCCAAAATACTTTAATCAAGGAATTGATTATTTTAATTCAAGGACCGGCCTGAATCTGCCTCATTTTTGGAGTGTGCCTTTCAAATTAGGGCTTGGTTTGGAAGGGGGCATTCATCTTGTTTACGAAGCCGATTTGTCTAATATCGACAAAAAAGATTACGCTTCCTCGATGGAAGGACTGAAAGACGTAATCGAAAGGAGGGTTAATCTTCTCGGGGTCGAAGAGCCGGTGATTCAAATAGAAAAAACACCGAGTCATTATCGGCTAATAGTAGAATTAGCCGGCATTAAGGATTCGGCTAAGGCAATTAAAGTGATTGGTCAAACTCCTTTTTTAGAATTTAGAGAGGAACGAGCCGAGGAAGAAACCGAGAAAATTCTGGCTAAACAAGAGGAGTTAAAAGGGAAAACCGAGGAAGAGTTTAAAAAAATCGAAAACTGGCAATTGGTCTTTGAAGATCCTTATTTTAAGTCCACTTCCTTGACCGGAAGATATTTAAAAAGAGCTGATTTGCAATTTGACCAGATTACTTTTGAACCTATTGTTGTTCTTCAGTTTAATGACGAAGGCGGGAAGATTTTGAAAGATTTGACCTCGAGGAATGTTGGTAAACGTTTGGCCATTTACATTGACAATGTTTTGGTTTCCGCTCCGGTTGTTCGGGAGGCAATTTCTAAAAAAGAGGCTCAGATTACGGGAAAATTTACGGTTGAAGAAGCCAGAAAATTAGCGAGGAACCTTAATTCCGGCGCTTTGCCGGTTCCGGTGAAATTGATTTCCCAACAGATAGTTGGGCCGAGCTTAGGAAAAGTTTCCTTGGTGAGATCATTAAAAGCAGGGATTATCGGTTTTTTGGTGGTTATTCTCTTTCTAATTATTTTTTACAGACTGCCCGGTCTTTTGGCTTCCTTTGCTTTGATTACTTATATTGTTATAAACTTAGCCATTTTCAAATTGATTCCGGTGGTTTTAACTTTAGCAGGTATTGCCGGTTTTATTCTTTCGATGGGAATGGCTATTGATGCCAATATTTTGATATTTTCTAGGATGAGAGAAGAATTTAAAAAAGGAAAAACATATAGCGAGGCCCTAAAAGAAGGAATAAAGCTTGCCTGGCCCTCTATTCGCGACGGCAATTTAACCACGATTTTGGTTGCCATAATTCTCTTTATTTTCGGCACCAGCTTTGTTAAGGGTTTTGCCTTTACTCTTGTTATCGGCAACTTGGTTAGTCTTTTCTCTGCTGTTTTTGTGACCAATACTTTTTTGGAATGTTTTAGGGGAACTCGGTTTGAAAATTGGCGATGGTTGTGGCAATAATTAATTTGAATTAAAAACGATGATTAATTTCTTAAAATATCGTAAATTTTATTATCTTTTCTCCGGCCTTTTGATTTTAGTCAGTTTGGGAGGTCTAATTGTTTTTGGTTTAAACCCAGGAATTGATTTCAAGGGCGGAACGATTTTGGAACTAGAATTTGAACAAAGACCGGAAAATTCGGTTATTCGGGAGAAATTAGCTCAATTTGATTTGGGCGAAGTCACTGTCCAGCCTGCCGGTCAGGACAATGTCATTTTAAGATTTAAAGATATTGACGAAAAAACTCACCAAGAAATAATTTCTGCTCTTAATGAAATTTCAAAAGCAGAGGAAATCCGTTTTGAGAACATTGGGCCAATAATGAGCAAAGAAATGCGCTCTAAAACTTTGATTTTGATATTCTTTTCTGTATTGACAATGTTTGTCTATATGGCCATTGCTTTTAGAAAAATTCCTCCTCCTATTTCCAGCTGGCAATTTGGAATGGTTTCGATTATCACTCTTTTCTTCGATATTCTTATTCCTCTTGGCCTTTTTGCCTTCTTGGGGAAATTTTATAATGTCCAATTTAACATTCCTATTGTTACCGCTCTTCTAACTATTTTGGGCTACACGATGAATGATAAAGTAATAGTTTTAGACAGAACTCGAGAAAATCTCTTAACAAGCCACGAAACTGATTTTGAAAAGTTGGTTAATTTAAGCTTAAATCAGGTCTTGTCGCGTTCTCTCAGTACCGGCACTTGTACTCTTCTTATTTTATTGATTCTCTTTTTCTTTGGCGGAGAAACCCTAAAATATTTTTCTTTGACTTTGTTTGTGGGTATTCTCGTGGGGACATATTCATCTTTATTTTTAGCCAGTCCTATTTTGGTAACTTGGCTGAATCGAAAAAGAAATTCGTAGATAAGGGAATTTATAGGGGGCGATAAAATTTCTACTCTAACCAAAATCAAAATTGATAATTCCGGGCTTGGCTTTACGGATAAAAAGGAGCTTTTCGGAGAAGGGGAGACTCGAACCCTTCTGAAAAGGGCTCAAGATCTTGGTTATGAAATTTGGGAAGAAGCAGGAACCTTTTTTATTAACTTTTGATGATTTACGATAAAATAAAAGGATAAAGGCTTTATTCTGGCGGGGAATTTTTATCAAAATTTTGAAATCATAGGCCAGCAGGTTAACTTTTCGAGATTTTTTTGAGTTTTTTAGGTAAAATAAAACAATATGGAAAAAATAATTTCAAAAGAAGAATTAGATGGAAAGAAGCAAATTAGAAATTAAAGAACTGCTCAATCGGGGAGTAGAAAAAGTAGTAGTAAAAAAACATTTAGAGCAGGCCCTTAAAAGCGGCAAAAAACTCAGGGTGAAATTTGGTATTGATCCCACCGGTTCTAAGATTCATTTAGGAAGGGCTATTCCTCTTTGGAAACTTCGGGTTTTTCAGGAGTTGGGCCATCAAGTGGTTTTAATTATCGGCGATTTTACCGCCCAAATTGGAGATGCCTCGGATAAACAAACCATGCGTCGGACTTTATCGGAAAAGGAAGTAAAAGAAAATATGAAGGATTATATTAAGCAAATCAGCCGGATTTTAGAGATGGATAGGGTCGAACTTCACTATAACAGCGAATGGTGGGGAAAATTAAAAGCCAAAGATTTATTGGCTTTAGCCATGAAATTTACGGCCCAACAAATGATTCAGCGAAGGAATTTTAAAGAACGTTGGGACCGGGGAAAACCCATTGGTTTGCACGAACTTGATTATCCCTTGCTTCAAGGTTACGATTCTGTGGCCGTAAAAGCTGATGTTGAAATTGGCGGTTTTGATCAATTGTTTAATTTAGAAATCGGTCGAGAAGTTCAGCGGATTTTTGGCCAGCCGCCCCAGGATATTATGCTTTTTCAAATGCTGCCCGGCTTAGATGGCCGGAAGATGTCCACTAGTTGGGGCAACGTGATTACCATTGTTGATAGACCGAACGAGATATACGGAAAGGTAATGTCAATGAGAGATGAGATGATTTTAGAATATTTTAAATTGGCAACCCGGCTTCCGCTCAAGGAAATAAAAAAGATTGAAAGAGATTTAAAGAGCAGAAAATTGCATCCTAAAGAGGCCAAGAGTCGATTAGCCAGGGAGATTGTTAGTTTGTATCATGGCGGAAAAGCCGCTGAAAAGGCAGAAAAAGAATTTGAAAAAGTTTTTAAAGAAAAAAAATTGCCCGCCAGGATACCAAGTTTTAAATTATCTGAGAAAGAAATGTCTCTTCTTGATGTTCTTTCGAAAACCAAATTGGTTGCTTCAAAATCAGAAGCAAAGCGACTTATTTTACAAAAAGGGGTGAAAATCAACGGTGAAGTTCAAAAGGACTGGCAAAAAGTTTTAGAAATTAAAGAGGGGATAATAATTCAAGTAGGGAAGAGAAGGTTTGTTAAAATAAAAACTTAAGTTAGAGAACAAGATGAAAGATTTTTTATTATTAATTGTTCTTTGGGTTTTAATAGGAATTTTTGCCATAATTGTTAGTCCGATGGTGATTCCGGCTTTTAGAAAGTATGTGAATTTTTGCTTGGTGATAGTTTCTGGTATTAGTTTTTCTTTGCTTGGATTAATTTTGATATTTTTAACCTTAAGGGGAAAAATTAAAGGGAAGCTAAAAAAAAGTTTATTTTTGATTGGAATTTCTGCTATTGGTTTTTTTGTTAGCATTTTGCTTCATAATCTTTTTTACGGCCTAAGCATAATTACCAGTCAGACTACCTGGTTAAGTTATTTGGCGAAGGGTCTTGAGGGCGGTTTCTTTATTCTTGGAGTTTTTATTTGTCCTTTTGGTTTTTTAGGAGGCATAATAACCAGTTTTCTTTTGTTTATTAAAAGAAAGAAAAAGGGAGAGGGGATTTTTCTTGAGTAGAACAATTTTCTCTTTTCAAGTTTTATTTTTTGAAATTAATAGAGGCCGAACCATTGTTCGGTTTTTAATTAAGAGTGGTTGGAGATATGAGTTTTCTGAAAAATCATCAAACTAATTGGCAATACCTTCTCATGGTGACAGTTTTGGCCGTTATTGTTGGCCAATGGGCTTTAGAATTGCCAAAAAAGGAAGCCTTTTTGAATAATTTTCCGGGAAGCGGGAAGTTGATAAAGAAAAAAATTCTTGAGCAGAAAACAGAAACAACTTCCCCGGAAGAGAATAAAATCAGTATTAATGGGGATTTTAATGACAGTCAGCAGTTCAGAAATCGGGTGATAAGGTTTATAAGAGAAGCGGCCGAGAAGTACCTTGAAGAGAAAGACAGCGATCAAATAAGTTTTTCTTCAAAGGAATTGGAAATAAAAGGCAATTGGAAAGTTGAAGTTAAGATCTACCACCAAGGAGAAGTAAAGGGTCAGGCAAGAGAAGAAAATGAAATCTTATCACTGGCTTTAAAAGAAGCGACTGAAGCCGCCCTTAATAATGAAAAATCCCAGAATTTGACCAAAGAAGATTTAGGAGAACTAAGATTCTTAGTCAAGTTTTTTTATCCTCCCCACCAATTTTCTTTTATTGAATCCAATGGCCAAGGAAAAGAACTCCTTGGTGATTTGGTTGCTGTTCGAAATTTGGATAAAAACTTGATTTATCAAAAAATTAATGAGGGCAAAGAATTTCTTTATCGAATGGAACACCAGGACAAACATGGTTTTTACAAAAAATACGATGTTCTTAACGACCGCTTTGAAAATCGATTACACACCGTTTATTCCGCTTCCATTATTTATACCTTTTTATATATTTATGACTTGGAAAAGGATTTTTGTTCCGAATTGTCCGAGCCGGGCGAGCATGAATGCGGTCGGGAAATTTTAAAACGTCTGTCCGATTGGGGAAATTTTCTTCTTTCAATGCAGAATAGGGATGAAAAAGACGAAAGATACGGCGCTTTCCATTATTCTTATTATTTAGAGACAAAAGAAAAAGAGAAAAAATTTGTGGTCGGCACCAGCGCCTTAAGCATTTTTACCCTCCTGAGATTATATGAATTTACTAATAATCCTGAATATTTAGAGTCGGCCAAACTGGCCGGCAATTGGTTAACAACAATGCAAAGACCGGATGGAGGAATGAAATCTTCCGAGACTTATTCTGATGGTCAGTGGTTGACCAATCAGAAGGAATCTTTGCTTTATGACGGCCAAGTTTTGTCTGCCCTTTCTAAACTTTACAAAGTAACGGGCGACGAAAAATACTATCAAACAGCTAAAAGAATTGCCCAACGTTTTGTTGATAAATATGAACAAGAAAGGGGCTATATTCAGGGTGAATACCGGGAGAAGAATCCTATTTCCAATTCTTGGGTGGTAATGTCGCTAATGGATTTTTATAAAGCAACTCGGGCCTATAATGAGGCTGAAGCGGCGGATCTAATTCGTTACCGAAATATCATTTTTGAGCTGAGCGAGAAAATTTTGAAGAATCAAAGAGATGACTCAAAGGACCTTCTATATTTCGGTAGTTGGCGGGGCGCTTATTCAACCAGCGGCACCGGCTGGATGACCGAGGTAATGACCGAAACCTACAAATTCTGTCAAGCAGAAAGAAAAGAAAACTGCCGTCAGTACAAAGACGGAGTAGTTAGGGCCATTAGATGGCTTATCCAAAATACTTATTCAGAAGAAAACACTTTTTTCCTGAAGAATTCGGAAAAGGCAATCGGCGGTGTTTTTTGGAATAGATTAAATAAATATGTAAGAACCGATTCGGTCTGTCATGCCTTGAACGGTTATGTTTTGATTTTTAATGATTTAGAGGATAACCTGCTTCTTTCGGTGCCTGAAAAACCATTTGGGCAGATTTTTAGCGAGCTAAAAAAGTAAAAAGATATGGATTTTTATCTTTTTCAACAAATTAATCAATTAGCCGGTCGGTGGCCGTGGTTGGATGCCTTAGCTGTTTTTTTTGCCAGAGAAAGCGGCTACCTTTTAATTATTTTTCTTTTTATTTTTTTGCTTTGTCGAAGGAATAAGAAATACAGGATAATGATTGGCGAGGCCATTTTGGCTGCTTTTTTGGCCAGATTTGGTATTGTTAGCTTGATAAGATTGATATTTTTCCGGCCCCGGCCGTTTGTCAATCACCAAGTTAATCTTCTTCTGGCTCATCAACCGGACGCTTCTTTTCCCTCGGGCCATGCTGCTTTCTTTTTCGCTCTTTCTTTAGTGGTTTATATTTTTAACAAAAAAGCCGGTTTTTTGTTTTTGGCAGTTAGTTCCTTAATGGGTTTTGCTCGGGTTTTGGGAGGGATTCATTATCCGTCGGATATTTTTGGAGGAATTCTCGTTGGTCTTTTCTCGGCCTGGTTCGTCACTCAATATTTAAGAAATTATGTTTGTCGAATTTCTGACCGGATTTCGAAAAAGATTTCTAATGACGATTAAGCCGATCCGAAGAAGAAAATGTGGTAAAATAAAAGGAGAGTTGTAAGGGGTTATGATCAAATTTAATAATTAAATGAACAAATGTCCCCAAGATTTATCTTGCTTGTTGTTATGGTAGGTGCGGTGATGCTCGTCGGCGGCTTAAGTTATTGGCTTTTTAAATTAACATTAGCGCCTTAAGACGAAACCTCAATTTTTATGGAAGAATTAAGAGAGAAGACCGGAGTAGAATTTTCCAGAACTCAAATAGTTGAATTTAATGGAACATTAGAAAGAACGGAGAGATTAAAGAAATAACGATTCAAAGGGCTGGCTTCAGCGCCAAGAATGTTTCGATTGACCAGCGGGCAAAAATCGAGGCCTTTTTTGAAGAAAGAGGTTTTCAGAAAGACGTTTATAATCTTGCCGCCGGAACAATCGCCGGCCTTACCGGCTACAAGAAAGACGATTTTGTTTGTTTAATAAAAAAAAGAAGCCGGCTTGACAGATGGGGGAGGCCCTTGGCTACGGGTGAAAGAGATATAGAAATAAAGTGCGGTCAAGATTAAAATTCGTTAAAGTTTTTGACCCAAGGGTCCAAACTTTTTACTGGCCGCTTTTTGTGTCGTTTTAGAAAAACAAATTGGAATCAAATGAGAAAAAGAAAAGAAAAAATACTTTTAGGAGAAAAGGAGATGATTTTAGAGAATTTAGAGAGGGGAATGCTTTTCAGAAAATACGTTATCTGGGGAATACTCCTTCTCTTTTTGGTCATTAAACTTGTCTTTAAACCATTTCCTTATTACTATTTAGGCCTTTTTTCTTTTCTTTTTGCTTTTTCTTTGGTTTTTCCTTTGGCAATCTGGATTAAAAAACGTCCTTTTCTCAATGCCGACCAAATTCGATTAATTTTAGTTTGTCTTTTTATTTTTGAACTTATAACCTTTTGTTTCCTTCTTATTCTTTTTCTTCCCATTGCCGTTTACTACCGAGTTTATATCGGTTTTCTCTCTATTCCTATTTTTACTTTTTATTCGGTTTGGATCTATCCCTTTTTGCTTTCAAGAAAATACAGTGATTTCTTCTATATTATTTCTTTTATTCTTCTGATTACTCTTTCGGTTTTGGAGCAAAAGGGCATTTATCCCTCTTATCCTAATTACCCAACCCATCGGGGAGAGATTTTTCCTCTGTATTTTTTAGTTATGCCGATAGCTATTGGCGCTTTAACCCTATTTCTTTTTAGAAGCACCATGGATCATTTTTGGAAGCGGTTTATTGATTTAAACTTTGAGTTAAGAAAATTAAGCCGGGAATTGGAAAAGAAAGTTCAAACAAGAACCAGGGAATTAGAAGGAAAAACAGAAGAATTGGAAGAGGCAAGAAAGATTTTGGAAGTGAAGGTTCAAGCTAGAACCAGAGAATTAGAGGAATTGGCCCAAAAGAGAGAAGAGATTATTAAAGAAAGGACCAAAGAGCTGCGCAAGAAAATTAAAGAATTGGAAAAGTTTTATAAGGCGACCGTAGGCCGGGAGTTAAAAATGATTGCCCTAAAAAAGGAAATCGCTAAATTAAAATCAAGATTGGAAAGCGGGGGATGATTTTGGTGATAAAAAAAAGAAGTCCCGTGGTTCTCACGGGGCTTCGTGATTTCAAGACTGACTTAACGTTTAAATCTTTGGGCTCTTCTTTTAGACCAACAATCTTTACAATAAACCGGTCTGTCCGGGTCTGGTGTAAAAGGAAGTTCGGTAATTTCTTTGCCGCAATCAGCGCATTGCCAGTTTCCTTTTACCATTTCTCGTGAAGAGAAGCTTTTTTTCTCTACTCCTTCTTTGATTCTTTTGAAAATCATAATCAATTTAATTAACGATGATTCAAAATAAAAGCGACCTTGATGACTTTCTAAGTCGCTATCCTTTGACTTCAATAAAGCATTAAAGTTTAGCGCCTCGACTTAGGAGGTCTGAATTTATTATACTTTTATTAATGACAAAGCGCAAGTTTATTATAAATTTTAATTTATGTTAAAATAAAAAACAGTTAAAATAAGAAGATGACAAGCAAAAAGATAAAAATAAGAAAGAACTTAAAATTGAATGTTTTTGATTCTTCTTTTGAGAAACAATATCGAACCAGAAAAACGATTATTTTTGTCCACGGCGGCGGCGGTTCGCTTGCCAATTGGAAATATCAGCTTTCTTATTTTTCTCAAAAATACAGAACGATTGCTTATGACTGGAGAGGCTGCAGGGCCTCTGATCGAGCTTCAAGCTATACTTTTGATGATCACTATCAAGATTTTCTTGCTCTTTTGAAAATGCTTAAAATTCCAAATGATTTTGTTTTAGTGGGACACAGTTATGGTTGTTTAATTGGCCAAAGATACACAAGCGAACATCAAGTTAAGAAATTTGTTAATTCCTGTTTTGGTTTAACCATTAGAAAAGTCGGTTGGCTTCAATTGCCGGATTTACCCGGTTTTTTAAGAAAGCCGCTTTACAAACGCCTTGTTCTTTCCGGAAATCCAATTTTAGCCAAGAGATTTTTGGCTTCGCCAAGCACTCCTCTTCAGAGGATAAAAGAACTTTTAGAGGAAAACAAGATTCCGTCTTTAGAATTCTTTCTGGATTTAAAAACGTTTCGGGAAGGAGAAAGGACGGTCTCGGAATGGATAAGCGGTTATCAGGGGGAGATGCTGGTGGTTGGCGGCGACCAAGATAGAATTGCCACTCTTGAAGGGCTGGAACGGTTAAGGCAATTGGTTCCCCGGGCAAGGTTGGAAATTGTGGAAAACACCGGCCATCTCACTCCTTATGAAGCGCCTGACCGGTTTAATAAATTGATTGAGAATTTTATTGAAGAAGGTTTTTGAATCTTTTTTAGCAAGGTCGATTCTAAAAATAAAAAATTTTATTTGCCATGGAACAACTACACCCAAAAGCAGTCTGGTTATTCTTTTTTCAGTCCCTTTTGCGCTTTGCTATTCTGGCATTCTTTTTTGGGCCCTTTTTGGTGATTCCTTGGATAGCAAATTTAGGTTCTCCCGAAACGTTGCCTTTTTTTCCCTTTGAATGGTTATTGGCTCCGGCTTTCCTTTTTGGCGCTATTTTTTGTTATATTGGTTTTTCCTATTTTTGGGCCAAATTAACTTATCGTAACTGGCGCTACCAGTTGACCGAAAACGCAATCAAGATAGAAAAAGGAGTTATCTTGAAGAAATATATTTCTATTCCTTACGAAAGAGTTCAGAATGTGGATATTTACAGGGGTGTTTTTGCCAGAATTCTTGGTTTAAGCGATCTTCAAATTCAAACTGCCGGTTATTCTGTTTCGGGAAAGTACGGGTCTGGAACCGAGGGCCGGCTTCCCGGTCTTGATCCTCAAAGGGCAGAGCAATTAAGAGAAGAGCTGGTAAGAAGGATTCGAGGAAAAGATCAGGGGCTGTAATGATTTTAATTAAAAATTAAGCGCAAAGAGAATGATGGCTAAGAAAACTTTGGCGACAATTTTAGTTATTGGGGGGATTCTTTTTTCCTCAGTTTTTAGTTATCGGTTTCTTTTAAAGTCTCAAAAGCCGCTTTTTGAAACCGCTGTTATCAAGAAGGGAAATATTTTTCAAGAAGTTTTAGCCACCGGTCAGGTAAAAAGAGGCGAAGAAATTTCCCTTGCCTTTAAAGATACGGGTAGAATTGAAAAGATATTTGTAAAAGTAGGGGAGGTGGTGGAAGCGAATACTCAATTGGCTAAACTTGAAACTACAGAACTTGAAATTCAACTTAAAGAGGCCCGGGCCAATCTGACTGTTTCCCGGGCCGAACTTGAAAAATTATTGGCCGGAGCCACCAAGGAAGAAATCGATTTAACCAAAGCTCAAGTGGATAGCGCCGAAACGGCTTTAAGAAAAGCAGAGCAGAATTTGACTGATAAACAAATCAATGCCCAAGAAGATCTTAAGAATGCTTATCAAGACGCCCTAAACACGTTGGAAGATTCCTACCTGAAACTTTATAACGCCCAGAATACGGTTGATTTAATTCAACGGACTTATTTTGTTGTTTATGATCAGGATGGTCTCGATGTTCAAGAAAACAAGGCGAGAATAGAAAAAGCAACGGCTCGAGCAAAAGATTATCTTGATGCGGCTAAAAATTCCTTTGAGGACAGAGATATCGAAACGGCTCTTTCCGAAATGAAAAGGGCTTTAGAAACCGCTTCTGAATCTTTAAGAATCGTTCGGGAAATATCGGAAAAACCGGCTTATCGCTCCCTTGTTTCTGCCGGCGACAAAACTTCGTTGGATAATCAGCGTTCTTATGTTACTACCGCCTTGACTAATACGGTCAATGCCCAACAGACAATTTCTTCTACTAAGGCCAATAATGGGTTGATTCTTAACGCGGCTAAAGCTGATGTTTCTTTGGCCGAAAAAACTTTGGAAGAAGCCAAAAGAAGCTTGGCCAAGGTGATGGCCTCGCCTCGCCAAGAAGACATCGATTTATGCCAAGCCAAAGTAGAACAGGCGGAAGCCCAAGTGATTCTTTTGGAAAACAAAATTAAAGAAGCAGTTCTAAGGGCCCCGGTCAAGGGTCAGATAACAGAGATAGATAAGAAAGAAGGAGAGATGGTTCAGGTTTTATCTCGGGTAATTTTTTTAATTCCTCAAAAACCTTTTCAAGTTGAAGCAGATATTCCTGAGGTTGATATTGGCAAGATTGATTTGGGCGATTCTTCAAAGATTGCCCTTGATGCTTTTGGAGAAGAAGAATTTTCGGGGAAAGTAATTGAGATTGATCCGGCCGAAACAATTATCCAGGGGGTGGTTTATTACCGGGTGAGAATTTCTTTGGATACCGAGGAAGAAAAGATAAAACCGGGAATGACGGCTAATGTGATTATTGCCGCCCATTCAAAACAAAATGTATTGGTTTTGCCCCAAAGGGCGGTGATTGAAAAAGGAGGAAAAAAGTTTGTCAGGGTGCCGATTGATAATAAAAATTTCAAAGAAGTTGAAATTAAAACAGGTCTGCGAGGAAACGGGGGGGAGGTTGAAATTATAGCCGGCTTAGAAGAAGGGGACAAAGTCATCACTTTTCTTAAAGAAAAGTGAGGATAAATTCCAAATCTCAGATTCTAAAATCCAAATAAATTCCAAATCTTAGATTCTAAACGGTTTAGAGTTTTAGTCATTGGAATTTAAATTATTATTTGTTATTTGGTGCTTGCGATTTGGAAGTTTAATTACTTGTGATTAAGGTTCGCGATTTAAGAAAAATTTATTCTGGCGCCGTCCCCACCGTGGCTATCGATGGGGTCTCTTTTGATATTCAAGAGGGAGAATTTGTAGCCATTATGGGTCCCTCGGGTTCGGGCAAATCAACTCTAATGCATATTTTGGGTTTTTTAGACAAGCCCACTTCGGGAAGTTATCAATTTTGGAATCGGGAGATTTCAGAATTTTCCGAACAAGAAATGGCTAAAATTAGAAATAAGAAAATAGGGTTTGTTTTTCAGATGTTTAATCTCTTACCGAGGTTGAATATTTTAGAAAACATAGAGTTGCCCCTTCTTTATTCAGGGATTACAAAATCAAAAAGAAACGAATTGGTGATGAGGGCGATTGAAGAAGTTTCTCTTTCTCATCGGCTTTCTCATTTTCCCAATCAGCTTTCCGGCGGCGAGCAGCAAAGAGTGGCTATTGCTCGGGCCTTGGTTAATGACCCGGCGGTGATTTTTGCTGACGAGCCCACTGGTAATTTAGATTCGGAGTCCGGCCAGCGAATTTTAGATATTTTTCAGAATTTAAACCAAAAAGGCCGGACTATTATTTTAGTTACTCATGAAGAGCAGATTGCCAAAAGAGCCAGACGCATTTTGTATTTGGTTGACGGAAAATTAATCAAAGACGAACTGAAATAAAAATGAAGTTATTAAATGCAATCAAAATCGCCATTTTTTCTTTAAGAACAAATAAAACCCGTTCCTTTTTGGCAATGCTTGGCATTATTATCGGGATTGCCTCGGTTATCATTATGGTTTCCATCGGTAATGGAGCGAGGAATTTAATTGTTCGGCAAATTGTTTCTTTTGGTTCGAACAATATTTTTATCGAGCCCGGGCCCTGGTCAAAAAGAATGGAAAGGGGTCAGTTATTCCAGTCAGCTTTAGAGGAATCTGAAATTAAAACTTTAACTTTAAAGGATGCTGAGGCAATTGAGAAATTGCCTAGCGTTGAAATGGTTGCTCCTTTTGTTGTTGGTGTTGGCCGGGTTATTTATAAAGATACCAACAAGAAAATTACTTTTATGGGTTCAACCTCCTCAGCCGGAGAAATAATGGGAGTGGGAGTGACCCGAGGTCGGGATATAACCGAGCAGGAGATAAAGGCGATGGCTAGGGTGGCTGTTTTAGGATATAAAACAGCAGCGGATTTATTTGGTGAAGAAGACCCGATTGGCAAGACTATTAGAATAAAAAAAACCAATCTAAGGGTGATTGGTGTTTTAGAAGAGGGGGGAATGCAGATGTTTATGAATTTAGACGAGATAGTTTATGTTCCGGTGACCACCGCCCAGAAAGTTTTATTAGGCATTGATTATATTAGATGGATTATTGTTAGGGCCAAGAATGAAGAGGCGATCAATGAAGCGATTAGAGATATCCGTCTTCTGTTAAGAGAAAGACACGGTATTTATAATCCGAAGGGAGATCTCTCAAGAGATGATTTTAAAGTAATTAGCCAGGAGGAGACCGCCGAAATGCTCGGGACGGTAACCGGTGTTTTTACCGCCTTTCTTTCGGTGGTAGCTGCTATTTCCTTGGTAGTGGGCGGCATTGGAATAATGAATGTGATGTTGGTTTCAGTAACGGAAAGAACTAGGGAGGTGGGTTTGCGGAAGGCGGTCGGAGCCCAAAAAAGAGATATTTTGTGGCAGTTTTTATTGGAATCAATTACCCTGACAATCCTCGGAGGGGCAGGAGGAATTTTATTGGGAATAGCCGGTTCTTTTCTGGGCGGAATAGCGATTGGTTATTTTTTGAATTTAGAATGGGGCTTTGTTTTGCCGTTAATAGGGATTTTAACCGCTTTCGGCGTTTCCACCATTATTGGCTTGGTTTTTGGAATTTACCCGGCTCATAAAGCGAGCCAATTAAACCCAATCGATGCTTTGCGCTATGAATAAAAAAAAGAAACTGATGGTTTTAACTCTCTTGATTATTTCGCCTTTATTCTTCTATTTAAGTTTAATTGTTCCCAAAATAGTTGAGGTTAAGCCCCGGGCTAACGAATTTCCAAATTCTTCTTTTCCGAAATTAAACTTTGATATTAAGGTTAATTCTTTTTTTCTTCCTTTTTTTGACGAAATAAAAGAAAATTTACTTACTTCTCGAACTGATTTTCTTGAAGTCAATCTTGAGGAAATGAAGGTTCGGGCTTATCGGGCCGGGATTCTAAAAAAAGAAGTTCCTATTTTAACTAAAGGCGACCCTCGAGGATGGGGAGGAACAGCCGCTGGTTTGTATCAAGTGAAATCAAAATACAGAAATAGTTTTTCCGTTGTTTCCAAAGTTTATATGCCTTGGGCTATTCATTTTTATGGAAAATATTATCTTCATGGCCAGCCATATTATCCGGGCGGCAAACATCTTATTTCTTCGGTCTCCGGCGGCT
Organism: uncultured Candidatus Saccharibacteria bacterium; assembly: GCA_964438335.1. GTDB lineage: Bacteria > Patescibacteriota > Minisyncoccia > Minisyncoccales > CAYTKG01 > CAYTKG01. The sequence continues at coordinate 18,307 of CAYTKG010000001.1, forward strand.
GTCTTCGTTTAAACGACCAAGACGCTAAGAGTATTTATCAATTAGCCGTAACCGGAACGCCGATTTTGGTAATTGACAAATCAAAAGATGGTTATAAATATTCCGAGAAAACAATAACCAGATTTCCGGAAGTTTCAGCAAAGAGTTATTTGGTGGCTGATTTAGATTCCGGTTTTGTCTTGGCGGAAAAGGATTCCCAAATTTCTTTACCGATTGCTTCTCTAACCAAGCTAATGACCGCCGTGGTGGTGGCCGAAAATATTGACCTTAGTAAATTCATTTTAGTGAGAGAAGAAATGCTTGAGGCTTATGGTTCAACTGAGGGTTTGGTGGCGGGCGAAACTTTTAATGTGGTTGAATTATTTTATCCTCTTTTAATTGAATCCTCCAACGATGCGGCTGAAGTTTTGGCAGGATTTTTGGGGAGAGAAAAGACTATCAGATTAATGAACGAAAAAGCTAAGTCAATTTTGATGGAGCAAGCCACTTTTGTTGGGCCCTCCGGTTATAATCCGGAAAACAAAGCCAGCGCCCGAGATCTTTTTTACCTGGGACGGTATATTTTGAACAACCGACCACCCATTTTAGAGATTACTAAAAGCAAGAAAGTCCGAACTTTTGGCAAGATAAGTTTTGAACTTGATAATCTGTGGAATAAAAATATTTTTGTTCACGACCCGGATTTTATTGGCGGCAAAACCGGCTACATTAAAACTTCTAAATATACTGCCCTTTTTATTTTTCGTTTTTCTGACGAGGATGGGAACGAGCGTCGGTTGGCAATCATTCTTCTTGGTTCCGACAATCTTGAAGTTGATACTCAAAAAATTTATCAATGGCTTCAAAAAAATTATTTTCAAGATTAGAAAACAAAAAGCCTGGTTTCGGGCTTATAATTTTTACTCTTTGATTTTCACCGCTTTACCCAATCTCTTTAAAGAAATTTTTGCCCGAATGAGGTTGGCCAGGGTATCGGTGATAATGTTAAGGGTTGTTTGGGTTTTTTGGAGATAAGCGTTGACGATAATTAAATCGCCAATAGGAGCCACTCCTTTGAAAATTTTATAAACTACCAAAAAGACAGCGGCAGTTCGGCTGGCGCTCGAAAGGGATTGAAGAGCGATCCATCGCCAATTATTCACATTGATAGCCGAGACAATTGCTTGGTAGAGGTCTTTTCCTTCTTCGGTGATAGTATCGGCGAAGATACAACTGTCTTCTCTTTGCCTCCAAACTTCGGGTGTTTTTCGGTAGGTCGTGCCCCAGAAGATTTCTGCTTTTTTAAAATATCTCTTAAGGTTTTGATAATAAATTTTAAGAGAAAAATAATCGATTAAAAGATAAAGAAATCCGTAAGCTATTAAAAGAAACAAATAATCTTCGCTCGCCTGCCAAAAAATGAGGGGAATAATAACGAGGTTTATCGGCAACTGGAGGATTTTGTCTTTGTAAAAATTCACCAGGGCCTCGATATCCTCGCTAGCTTTTTTAACCGCCTGAACCGCTTCGCCTGTTTTTTTACCATTACGGATTTCCGTTTTTCTGGAAAAAAAGGTAGCTAAGGAAATTTTTAGTTCTGCTCCGATTTTTTCCAAACCAAACTTTGAACGCAATCTAACCCAGTCCTCTGCTATTTTGTTTAAGCCCATTAAAACAATCCAGCCAATGGCCGAATGCCATGCTTTTGGATCGGCGCTGACAATGTTAATTACCTTGGCAAAAGCGTACGGCCAGAAAAGAACCTGAATAAAAGCAATTATCCTTAAGAAAGAAAAGAATAATATCTGTTTTCTATGCTCCTGAAAAAATTTTTGGAAAAATACTTTCATTAAGAAAGAAAGATTGGCTTTTACTTAATAATAAAACCCCCCTTTTTTGATGTCAATCTAAAATGACTTCTTTTAAGAACTGCCCGAAATTGCGCCCCCGCTTGACAAAAGATGGTTATGGGTATATACTCGAAACAAGTTGAGAGCAGAAATTTATGAATCCCCAAACAATTTCCTTAATTAGTATTTTTATCAATTTTGCTTTGGGCATAACCAAGGTGATTTTTGGTTTTTTTATCAACAGTACAGCCGTAATTGCCGATGGGCTTGAATCCGGTTTAGATGTCATTTCCTCTTTTATTACCTTTTTGGGTCTTCGGATTGCCAAAAAGCCGGTTGATAAAACCCATCCTTATGGCTATTTTAAAGCCGAGAGTTTGGCCGGGTTCGTTATTAGCTTGTTTCTTCTTATTTCCGGTATTTGGATTTTGTATGAGGCAACAAAGCGTTTTTTAAGCGGAGAGACGGTGACATTTTCGATAAACGCTATTATAATGATGATAGTTTCGATTTTGGTGACTGAGTTAATGGCAAGATGGAAATTTCATTTCGGAAAGAAACATCAGAGCCTGGTCTTGGTAGCCGATGCGGAACATTCCCGGTCCGATGTTTTGGCTTCAACTGGCGTTCTGATAGGACTGGGTCTGAGTCGATATTTTAGTTTTGCCGATAATCTTATTGCCTGGCTGATTGGCGGCTATATTATTTTTGAGGCTTTTAAAATCGGCCGAGAGATTACCGATTCTTTATTGGATGTGGCTAACCAGGAAATTGAGGAAAGAATTGAGAAAATTTGTCGAGCTCATAAAATCGAAATTGCTGATTTAAAAACCAGGAAAATTGGGGCTTTTAATTTTGCCGAGATTAAAATTAAATTGGCCCCAAAATTAAAAGTCGATGAGGTGGCTAAAATCACTGCTTTCCTGGAAGAAAAGCTTTTGAACAATATTCCGGAATTAAAACAAATTGTGATATCCATCGAGCCCTATCAGATGACAAGAAGCGTGATTGTCCCTGCTTTTGGCGGGAAAATATGTTCTTCCAAGGGCTTTGAAAGAATCGGCCCGAAGAAATTGGGGAAAAGAATTATTGTTCCCTGGGGAGAAGGAGAAATAAGTTCTCGTTTTGGAGCCAGCCAGTATCTGATTATCGATGTAAAAAATAATCAAATTTTAACTAAAGAAATTGTTAAAAATCCTTATTTTGAGGAAGGAACCTCTCGGGGGACAAGATTTGCCAAGGCGGTGAGGGCCGACAAAGTTCTCGTCCGACAGATTGGGCCCAATGCTAAGCAAAATCTGGAAAATTCCGCTATTGAGATAATAATCGTTCCTCCGGGAAAAGATTTAAAGCAACTCTTGGAAGAAATTAAATTCAATTAAAGAATTTTGTTATATTCAAGAATTTAAGAAGTTTCCAGGGAGAAACCCTTTTATTTATGAACAATCAAAGTTTTTTTTCGGATAGTCAAAAAAGGTTTAGAGAAATTGCCGAGATTTTAAAATTAAAACCGGCTGTTGTTCAGGAATTAGAAGAACCTCAAAGATTGATTAAATTTCAGATTCCGGTTTTGATGGACAATGGTGGAATAAGGACTTTTATTGGCTTTCGGTCTCAGCACAATAACGCTCTTGGCCCTTATAAGGGTGGTATTCGTTTTGGCCCCGGGGTTTCCGAAGACGAAGTTAAGGCCTTGTCGATGTTGATGACCTGGAAATGTTCTTTGGCCAACCTTCCTTTTGGCGGCGCCAAAGGAGGGGTAATTGTTGATCCCCGAAAACTAAGTAGAAAAGAACTAGAGGGGTTTTCCCGGGGATATGTTCGGGAGATTTTTTCTTGGTTGGGACCGGAGCTTGATATTCCGGCGCCCGATGTCAACACCAATCCTCAGATTATCAGTTGGATGGTTGATGAATATTCCCGGTTGAGCGGTAAATTCAGTCCAGGAGCTTTTACCGGCAAACCAGAAGAACTTTGGGGCCTAAAAGGAAGGAGAGAGGCGACCGGTTTTGGCGGCGTTGTTATTCTTGAAAACCTGGGCCAAGTGTTTAATTTTGGGCCCAAAGAAACAACTATTGCCATTCAGGGTTTTGGCAATGTCGGTGCTAATTTTGCTCTTTTTGCTTTTCAAAAAGGTTATAAAATTTTAGCTGTTTCTGAAAAGGAAGGCGGAATTTATGTTGAAAAGGGCTTGAATCCGGAAGAAACACTAAAGTGTCGAGAAAAAAAGGGGAAAATAGCCGGCTGCTACTGCTTTGGTTCGGTTTGCGATTTAAGTCATGGCAGGCAGATTAGCAATCAAGAGCTTTTAGAAATGAAAGTTGATGTTTTGGTGCCGGCCGCAATTGAGAATGTGATTACCAAAGAAAATGCTTCTAGGATTAAAGCAAAATATATCATTGCTATGGCTAACGGTCCGATTACTTCTGCCGCTCAAAAGATTTTGGAAGAAAAAGGAAAAATTATTGTTCCCGATTTTTTAGCCAATGCCGGCGGGGTGATTGCTTCTTATTTTGAGTGGCTTCAGGCAAAAAGCGGTCTCTTTTGGGAAAAAGAGAAAACTTTTAAGGAGCTTTCAATGATTTTAGAAAAGTCTTTTAAAGAAGTTTGGGCTTTGGCCGAGAAAGAAAAGACAGGGTTGACAAAAGCGGCCTATCTTCTGGCCGTTTCCCGGGTGGCTAAAGCTATTAAATCAAAACGGGGAATATGAAAAAGGCACTTTTTATCATTTTTGCCTTACTTTTTGTTTTAAGTGGTTTTAATTTTGCCTTAGCTCAAGAAAAAATAGAGATTAATTTCTTTTATAGCAAAACTTGTTTTCATTGCGCCAAAGAAAAGGCATTTTTGGAAAATCTCAAAGAAAAGTATCCGGAAATTGAGCTTAAGGAATTAGGAATTTTTAAACGGGAAAATGTTGTTTCGTTAAAAGAATTTTACGAACGATACCAAGTTTCTTCTAAGGCCAGAGGTTATGTGCCTATTACTTTTATCGGCACGAAATATTTTTTGGGCTATGACAATGATGAAAATACCGGCAAGCAGATTGAAGATTATATTTTGTCGTTGATTGAAGAAAATGGAACCATTGTTTCTCCTTATGGTCATACCCGGCTTCGGCTTCCAATTATTGGCCAAGTTGATATTTCAAAACTTTCTCCTTTGGCTTTGGCAATTATTTTGGGCACTCTTGACGGTTTTAATGCCTGCGCGATGATCGCTTTGGGATTTCTTTTAACTTGTTTGGTGGCTACCGGAATGAGAAGAAAAATAATCTTGGCTGGCGGTGTTTTTATATTTATTTCCGGGTTGGTTTATTTTCTTTTCATTTCTGCTTGGCTCAATCTCTTTTTGGTTTTGGAACAAATAAAACTAATTACTTCTTTGGTGGGGGTAATCATCATTATCTTCTCGATTTTTTTACTCAAAGATTATTTTCAAGGAATAGTTTGTCGGTTGTGTGAAGTTAGTCCAAATGAAAAGAGTCTTTTTGCCAGAATCGAAAAAACCCTTTTAAGGAAGATGGAAGGAATTTCTAAAGCTGAAATTCCTCTTGTTTTGTTTTTAATCGGCGTGGCTCTTATTGCCGCCGGTGTTAATCTGGTGGAATTAATTTGTTCCTTTGGTTTTCCTTTGGCTTTTACTAAGATTTTGGCCGACTTGAAATTGTCCCCATTTGTTTATTATCTCCTTTTGCTTGTCTATGTCCTTTTTTATATGATTGATGATTTTTTAATTTTTCTCCTTGCCGTTTTCACTTTAAGAATCACTCAGGTTTCCCAGAGATATTTGAAAGTGATTAAGCTTGTTTCTGGAGTTCTTCTTTTAGTCTTGGGCTTAATAATCCTTTTGCGGCCAGAATTTTTAATGTTTGGTTAAAATTAAAAAGGTCGAAATAAAAAAAGAGCAATCTTTTAAAAGTATGGAAAGAGAAAAAGCATTAAATTTACTCCAAGAAAACATTAAAAATCAAAATCTGATTAAGCATTGTTTGGCAGTTGAGGCGGCGATGAAAGAACTGGCTGAACATTTCGGAGAAGAAAAAGAAAAATGGGGTCTTTGCGGACTTTTACACGATATTGATTATGAAGAAACTAAAGACAATCCCGAACTGCATTCAAAAGTCGGAGCCGAGATGTTAAGGGATTTTGGCTTGGAAGAGGAGATTTGCCAGGCGGTTTTGACTCACAATCAGGTTCACGGAATTGAACCCAAAACTTTAATGGCCAAAGCCCTTTATTGTGTTGACCCTTTAACCGGTCTGATAGTAGCGGCTGTTTTAGTTTTGCCTTCAAAGAAATTGAACGACCTAAGAGTAGAAAATGTTCTGAATCGATTTAAAGAAAAGGGTTTTGCCCGGGGAGCCAATCGGGAAATCATTGCCAGAGCCGAAGAATTTCTCAATCTATCTCTTGAAGAATTTATCAGGATTACTTTGAAAGGAATGCAAAAAATTTCTGCCGATTTAGGCCTCTAATTTTCCTTCAACGTTTAAAACAGTCTAAACCCGAAATTAGACCGCTTGATGAAATGACCAAAGACGCAATTTTGAGTGTTAAAAATTTAAATGTAATTTTAGAAGGAGAAGAAATTATTAGGGATTTGTCGTTTGAAATCAAAGAAAATGAAATTTTTACCATTTTGGGCCCCAATGGGGCCGGCAAGACCATTCTCCTGAGAACTCTTTTGGGTCTCTTGCCTTACAAAGGAGAAATAAAATGGAAAAAGGAGCTGAAAATTGGTTATTTACCCCAGGGTTTAACTCAATTAAAGGTGAAAGAGCTGCCCTTATCTGTTAGTGAATTTTTTGGCCTTAAAGATATTTCCCAAGAAAAAGCAAAATATTTCTTAGAGTTGGTAGGAATTGGGGAGAAGGCATTTTTAGAGAAAGAGGCCGGTAATTTATCTTCGGGGCAATTTCAAAGAATGCTGATTGCTTGGGTTTTGAGCGACAATCCCCGGGTTCTCCTTTTTGACGAACCGACAACCGGAGTTGATGTTGGTGGCGAGGAAACAATTTATTCGCTTTTATATCGTTTCTGGAAAGAAAAAAAATTAACGATCTTGCTGGTAACTCATGATTTAAATGTGATTTATAAATATTCGACCAGGGTTTTATGTTTAAACAAAAGAGAAATTTGTTCTGGCCCGCCCCGCGAGATTTTGAGTCCGGAAGTTTTGGAAGAAACATACGGTTCGGGAATTAAATTCTATCAGCATCATCATTCAATATGATTTCTCAATCTATTTTAACTTTAATTACGGCAATTTTTATTGGCGGTGCGGCCGGCTATATTGGTTCTTTGATGTTGACGAAAAGAATGGCTTTGGTTGGTGGTCCTTTAGGCCATCTGGCTTTGCCAGGAGTGGCTTTAGCCCTAATTTATCATTTTAATATTTTTCTCGGGGCCTTGTTTTCTATTTTTTTGGGGATATTTTTCATTTGGTTTTTTGAGACCAAAACAAAACTTTCCCTTGAGGCCTTAACCGGCGTGGTTTTTGCCTCGGGGGTGGCCTTGGGCTTTTTGATTCTGCCAATGTCTCACGCAGAAGAAGCAATTGTTGGAGACATTACCAAGGTGGACTTGCTTGATGCTTTTTTGGCTGTGGGGTTGGGAAGTGTTATCTTTTTGGCGACAAGAAAAATTTACAAAAAAATTGTTTTGACTTCAATCTCCGAGGACTTGGCTAGGGCTAGACAAATTAATATCAAGAAAATAAATTTTATTTATCTTTTATTAATTGCTTTTATTACCGCCCTGGAAGTTAAGATAATTGGTATTTTGCTTACGGCTGCCCTTTTTGCTATTCCTGCCTCAACCGCCAGAAATTTAAGCAAAAATCTTTTTCAGTATTCTTTGTTCAGCACCGTTGTCGGTATTATTTCCGCTCTTTCCGGAATCATCCTTTTTAAAATTACTAATTTCCCAGCCGGTCCTTTAATGATTCTCTCTTCGAGCTTGTTGTTTTTACTTTCTTTGGTCTTCAAACGAAAAACGGCTTATTAGAATAATTTTTATTGTTTAACAAGCGAATCGACCATTTAAAAATAGTTAAAAAGCTTAGTAACTTTTATGGCGAGGCCCAAAAAACAAAGAATGATTAGGTTTGACCCTAACGTAACCTATTTTAAACCGAGAGCGGTGCCGCTTTCGGTTTTAAAAGAAGTAAACCTGGAAGTGGATGAATTAGAAGCCATTCGGCTTTGCGATTTAAAAGATTGCAATCAGATTGAGGCCGCCAAAAAAATGGGCATTTCTCAAAGCACGCTTCAACGAATTTTGGTTTCTGCTCGGAGAAAAGTGGCCGAGGCCTTAATTGAGGGCAAGGCAATTAAGATAAGAAAAAATAGATGATAAAATAAAAGAAAAAGGAACAGTTTAGTGAAGAGTATGAGGGAACTAATTAGAAGCAGAATTTTGCGGGCAATTGAACAAAAAGTTTTTCCGGGTTGTGTTGTTGGTATTATTAGAAAAAATGGCGAGAGAATTGTTTTACCGTTTGGCCGTTTTACTTACGAAGAAAAGGCAAACCCGGTTAGAAAAGACACCATTTTTGATGTCGCCTCAATTACCAAATCAATTCCCACTTCTTGCCTGGCTTTAAAACTTATTGACGAAGGGAGATTAAAACTTGAAGACAGATTAATAAAATTTGTCCCGGAATTTCGGAATTCTGATAGAGAAAATGTTTTAATTAAACACCTCCTTACCCAGACATTAGCTTTTGATCATCGGGTTAGTTTATCATCATCCAAAGATAAAACGCCGGATGAAATTTTAGAAGTCATTTTTACTACCGAGTTTGAGGATAAACCAGGGAGAAGGTATTTTTATCTTAATGCCACCAGTATTTTACTTGGACTGGTGGTAGAGAGAATCTTTGCTAAAAAATTAGATGAATTAGCTGAAGAGATTTTTTTTAACCCTCTTCAAATGCGACGGACAACCTTTTTCCCACTGAAAAAGTTTGAAAAGGATGAGATTATGCCTACCGAGATTGACAATTGGCGGGGGAGAATAATTCAGGGCGAAGTTCATGACGAAAGTGCTTTTACGCTACAATCAAAATTAATTGTTGGTTCGGCCGGCTTATTTACGACCGTGCCTGATTTATTGAATTTTTTAGAAATGTTGTTAAATAAAGGTGAGCTGGGCCGCAAGAAATATTTTTCCCCAGAGATGGTTGAATTGATGCACACTAATCAACTTGAACTAATCGGAGAAAAAATTGGTCTGGGCTGGGAACTTTGTCAGCTACGTTATATGGGTCAATATTGTACCCCAAAAACCTTTGGTAAAACCGGTTTTACCGGCTGTTATTGCCTATGTGACATTCCAAAAGAAGTGGGCATTGTTTTGTTATCAAATTACACTTTCCCCAAAAGAAAACCTGACGCCACCTTGATTAATCGGGTAAGAAGGGATATTGCCGATATAGTTTTCAAAAATTTATGAGATTATGACAGTTATTTCCTGGAATGTTAATGGAATAAGGGCGATTTACAAAAAGGGATTTCTGAGCTGGTTAACAAAAACTAAAGCAGATATTGTTTGCCTACAAGAAATTAAGGCCCAACCAGAACAATTGCCGGCTGATTTAGTCAGACCTGATAGTTATCATTCGTATTTTAACTCAGCTATCAAAAAAGGTTATGCCGGTGTAGCCGTTTATACCAGGAAAAAACCCCTAAAGACAGAACGGGAAATGGGGATGAAAAGATTTGACCAAGAAGGAAGAATGTTAAAATTAGAATATCCTGATTTTATTCTACTCAACCTTTACCTGCCTCACGGCGGCAGAGGAAAGGAAAATTTAGATTATAAATTAGCGGTTTATCATCATCTTTTAGACTATTTAGAGAAGATTAAGAATAAAAAGTTGATTCTGGCCGGTGATTTCAATATTGCTCATCAGGAAATTGACTTGGCTAGGCCAAAACAAAACCGGAATAACATTATGTTTACCCCGGACGAAAGAAAGCAAATCGATAAACTAATTGGCCTAGGTTTTATTGACACTTTTAGAAAATTTCATTCTCAAGGCGGTCATTACACTTGGTGGCCTTATTTTGTCAATGCCCGAGAACGCAATCTTGGCTGGCGAATAGATTATATTTTTGTTTCCAAACTTTTAGCTTTAAAATTAAAACGGGCTTTTATTCTTTCAAAAGTAACGGGTTCTGACCATTGTCCTATTGGGGCGGAAATATAACTTACGACCGAAATTTCAGCGATTGAAACCTTTTATTTTGTATATGAATCTCTTAAGTCACTTATCATATCCTGTCTTAATTTTTGTCTTCTTGGCTCGGCTGTTTCATTTTGATTATTCCTTTTTTGATCTTCTACTTTTACTTTTCTTTTCTATTCTCCCGGATTTTGATCTTGTGTTCTTTTCTCTTTTTAAACAAAAAAATCACCATTTTTCCTTTTTTGACTTAATTAAGCTTACTCTCTTTTCAATTTTGCCTAACCTTAATTTTCTTACCGGCCGGTTGGCTGAAAAACTTCATCGTCCTTCTCAACATCATCAATGGTTAAGCCACCAACCTTTTACTTATCTTCCTTTTGTTATTTTCCTGTTTTTCTATCCAAATCCAAAATTATTCTTAGCTTGTTTTGGTCTTTACTCTCATTTTATTTTGGACACTCTTTTTGGGGGAAGAATAATGTGGCTTTACCCTTTTTCTTCAAAATTTTTTGGCCTTTTTTCGGAAAAATTTAAAAATTCTTCCGGCTTGGATTATTTCAGGGCTTACAAAAAATCTATTATTTACAAGATAGACATCCTCGCCTTTTTTGCTTTGTTAAT
>CAYTKG010000002.1:0-7859 GCA_964438335.1 uncultured Candidatus Saccharibacteria bacterium
ACCCAGTATTTTCTTTTTGTCATTTCATCTCTTTTAGTTTCAATTTTTTCCCTTTCCTGCCTGGCTCTTTCAGCCAGTTTTTGAATTTCTTCGTCTGAAAGCTTAGCCAATTCTTCAATTTTTTCAAGAAGAATCTCTCTTTTGTTTTTCTCAGGCATTTCTAAAACTTCTCCCAAGAGAATGTCTAAAACCTGACCCACTTTTGGTCCTGGTTCAATCTTTAAAATTTTCATCACATCGTTGCCCGAAACTTTTAGCATTGCCACTGAAATGGCGTCTTGGGAAACTTTATCAATCACATACTTAAGGTGTCTTAATTTGTAAGGTTCGGCTTTAGGACAACCAGAGCCAATCCGGTCGCAATACCTTACCTGCAAAAGCTCTTCGATGTTTTCCGGCCCGACTTTTCTTAATAGCCGCCTGACCGAAGATTCAGAAACTTCGCCCACATTATAGTAAAAAAGGTGATACCTAACTAATTTGGCAATTTTTTCAATGTCCTTTTTGGAAAATTTTAAGCGATTAAGGATTTGAATCGTCATTCTGGCGCCAACCACTTCATGATTGTAAAAAGTGGCCTCTCTGCCCTCTCCTTTTTTGGTCCTTGGTTTGCCTACATCATGAAGAAGAGCGGCTAAACGAACGTATTTATTGTAATTCTTCTTGGCGGCATAAGCCAAGGCTTGTAAGCTGTGTTCGTAGCAATCATAGATATGATGCTTGTTTTGAGAAACACCATAGCCTTCTTCTATTTCCGGAATAATGTGTTTCAGAAGTCCTAATTTTCTTAAAGCTTCAATTCCTTCAGCCGCCCTTTCCGACATAATTATTTTCATCAATTCATCTCTTATTCTCTCCTTAGAAATCATTTTTAATAAATGACTGTTTTCCCCAATCGCTTTCTCGGTTTTTGGTTCAATTCGCCAGCCATTTCCTAAAGTAATGGCAAATCTCACCGCTCTCATCAATCGTAAAGCATCTTCTGAAAACCTTTCTTCCGGATTACCAACCGCCCTGATAATTTTGTTTTCAAGGTCTTTCCGACCATCAAAAAGGTCAATGACTTTTACCATCCCTTCGACTTCACTCAGGGCAAGCGCATTGACAGTAAAATCTCTTCGACCCAAATCCTGCTCAATTGTTTTCACCCACTCAACTTTGTCAGGATGCCTCTTGTCGCTATATTTTGATTCAACCCGATAAGGAGTGACTTCAATTTCTTTCAGGCTTTTATCTCCAGAACCGGTTCGGACAACGACGGTGCCAAATTTATTGTCTGTAAAGGTTTTGGGAAAGATCTTGCCGATTTCCTCCGGTTTAGCATTGGTGGCCACATCCCAATCTTTGGGCCTAGCCCCTCTTAATAAATCCCGGACGCAACCGCCAACAATAAAGGCCTCGAAGCCGGCTTTTTCTAATTGTCCGACCACAAACTTGACTTCTTGAGGAATTTTCATCATTTCTTATCCTAATTCAAGAATTAATTTTTTTCAATTCATTTTCTTCAACAAAAAGTTGCTTTAAGCCTTGCCGAAAGGTGATTTTTCTGTGATAATTAAACTCGAAGCCCACCTAAGGAACCTATTAGATAAGGTAGTTTTTTCTGAACAAATGGAAGGAATCAAATTATGCCCTCGTGGTGTAATGGATAACATCTTTGTCTTCGAAACAAAAGATGGAGGTTCGAATCCTCCCGAGGGCACTGCGGCATTGTTAAAAGGTGCGGGCGTAAGTCCTGCCAAGGACACAAAAATCGCCTCTTGGGCGATTTAGTCATTAGTTGATAGTAACTAATCAATAGTTTATAATAAAAATAATGAAAAAAAGTTTGTTTTCTATTTTGTTTTTTTTGTTTTTCGGGCTTTTGCTTTTTCCTCTGATTTCTTTTGCCGTAGCCGGAACCTATAAAGCTGACGGTACGACAGTCTGCTATGAAGGATTGGTGCCTTGCGGAAAAAAAGTTTACATAGGCGGAAGCAAAACTGACGGCAGTTGCGAAGGAGGCACTTTCGAGGAAATACCTTGTCAGCTCTGTCATTTTTTTGTTATGCTCCAAGGCATAATCGAATTTCTTCTTGTGCCGCCTGACGGAATCGTTTTTATTATCGCCGTCATTATGCTGGTTATTGGCGGAGCGATGATTATTTTTTCGGGAGCCAGCCCTAGTTTATTTAAAAAAGGAAAAGATACGATTACCTGGGCAATCGTTGGTTTAGTCGTCATTTTCGGTGCCTGGCTTTTTGTTAATACTTTTTTTCTTATGATTGGAGTGGCCGACTGGACTGAACTAAGAGAGGGTTGGTTTATCATTGATTGTCCAATTGAATTGCCTTAATAAAGAAGCAAAAACCATTAACCTTATAAGGCCGGTCTCTGTTTTTTTGTCCGCCCATAGCTCAATTGGCAGAGCAGTTGCCTCTTAAGCAATTGGTTCCAGGTTCGAATCCTGGTGGGCGGACAAAAAGGCGGAGCGAAAATCCGCTACAGACAGAAATCACTTGGTATATGAAAAAATTAAAAATTGCTTTTTAAATCGAGGATTAAAACAAGTAAAGACTAATAAAGCTACCCAAGAAGACGGGTAGTTTTAAAATTTATAAAACAGCGACCAAATTACTCCCCAAAGATCGAAACCAAAAGCTCTCTTTTCCGTGAACCTAAAAGCTCGACAAAAAATACACTTTGCCAAACGCCTAAAACTAAATTTCCTTCTCTGACCGGCAAAACCAAACTGTTGCCTAAAATCATTGAAAGTTGATGAGCCCTGGCATTAGCCTGTCCCTCTTCTCGATGTTCGTAATCCAGTTCCCGGGGGACGAGACGACCAAAAACTCGAATAAAATCCCGATGAATGGTGGGGTTGTCCTCATTGCAAATCAAGGCACTGGTAGTATGCGGGCAAAAAACCAAGAAAAGTCCCTCGGTAATCTTGCTTTCTCTGAGAATTTCCTGGAGTTCTTCGTCAACTTTAACAAACTCAAATTGTTCCTTGGTCTGGATTTCAATTTTTTCGAAAAAAGTTTTCATTAATCTTCTTTTTTCTTTTTCAAAGGAGCCAAAAATTCTTCTTTTGTCAACCAAGGAGAAATTTTTAGCGCCTTTTCAAAAATTTTTTCTTTTTCTTTCTCTCCCTTGGCTTGAGAATACAATCCTCTTAACTTTTTAAGTTTTTCCCTCCTTTTTCGTTTCTTTTTAATTTCAAATTTTCTCCTTTTTGGTAAAATTTTTGCCATAATAGAAATAACCGATTTTAGTTGTGATTTTTGTTTTCTTATTTTACCATAAATTCGATGGAAATTGAAAAAATTGAAGAAAGAATCAAAGAAATTAAAGAGGAAATTAAATCTCTCCCCTATCACAAAGGGACCGAGCATCATATTGGCAAATTAAAAGCTCAATTAGCCAAGTTAAAATCGCAAATCCTGGAGAAAAAATCAAAAAAGAAAAGTGAGGGATTTGCCGTCAAAAAAGAAGGAGACGGAACCGTGGTTTTGGTTGGCCTTCCTTCGGTGGGAAAATCGACTCTTCTTAACAAACTAACCGGCGCTAAATCAAGGGTTGCCTCTTATCCTTTCACTACCCTCAAGGTTATTCCCGGAATTCTTAACTACAAAGGGGCGAAAATTCAAATTCTTGATGTCCCCGGCTTAATCAAAGGAGCGGCCATGGGAAAGGGCAGGGGCAAAGAAGTTATTTCAGTAGTCAGAGTGGCCGACCTGCTTCTTTTGGTTGCCTCAGCTGAAAATCCGGAAAGTGTTAAAGTTATGGAAGAAGAACTTTATGCGGCCGGAGTAAGAATTGATGAAAAAAAACCAGATGTTTTGATTGAAAAGAAAACCAGAGGAGGAATTGAAATTGGCGGAAGAAAAATTTCTCTTGCCAAAGAAACAATTAGAAATTTAGCCCGTGAATTCGGCATCCTTAACGCCAAAATTACTTTCGGAGAAGAAATCAATCAGGACCAACTGATCGACGTCTTCCTGAGTAATAGAATTTATCTGCCGGCCATTAAAATCCTTTCAAAAATCGATCTTTTGTCAGAAAAAGAAATTAAAGATCTTGCCCGAAGATTCGGAAAAGAACGGCTTCTCGTTAGTTCCAAAAAAAACATTGGTCTCGAAACTCTCAAAAATCAAATTTTTGAAAAATTAAATCTTATCAGAGTTTATCTCAGAAAATCATCTAAAGGGAAAGCTGACTCCCAGCCCCTGATTTGTAAAAAAGGAATTACGGTTTTAGAAGCCGCTCAAAAAATTTCTCAAGAATTAGCCGAAGAAGTTAAGGGCGCTAAGATTAAAGGGCCATCGGCCGCTTTTCCTAACCAACTGGTAGGGAAAAATCATCGGCTTTTGGATGGCGACGAGGTTTTCTTTGTTAAAAAATAAACTAGATCAGAAGAGAAAAAAGTTGCATTCAAATAAATAAAAAGGTAAAATAAAATAATGCTAACTCCCAAAGAAAAAGAAGAAGTAATCAAAAAATGTCAGCTTCATAAGATGGATACCGGTTCTCCTGAGGTTCAAATTGCCATTTTATCCGAAGAAATCGGTCGGCTTTTGGCGCACTTAAAATCTCATCCCAAAGACGTCCATTCTAAAAGAGGGCTTTTGAAAATGGTTTCGAGAAGAAGAGCTCTTTTAAAGTATTTAAAAGGAGAAGACGAAAAGAGATACAATAAAATTGTTAAAAAGGTGGGATTGAAAAAATAGCTTTAGTTAACGGCAAATCAATGCTGTTTCCGGATTGCCAACTAATATTATACGGGTTGCAATTCGCCTCGGCATAAATTTGCTTTTATCCGGTGATTATAATCAAACGAAACAAAGAACCAATTAAACACGAAGAGCAAAGAGTGGCCGTTTTGATTGATGTTCAAAATATGTATCATTCCGCCAAAAACCTCTATGGCCGGAAGGTTAATTTCAGCGAAGTATTAAAAACAGCAACCGCTGGTCGAAAGCTAATTCGGGCAATCGCCTATGGTATTCGAACCGAAGGCGAAGAAGAAAAAGCATTTTTCGAAGCTTTAAGACGAGTCGGTATTGAAGTAAAAATGAAAGACCTCCAGATTTTTCCAGGCGGGGCAAAAAAAGGCGACTGGGACGTGGGTATTGCTGTCGATGCTATTAAATTCAGTAATTACTTAGACACAATTGTTTTAGTGACAGGCGACGGCGATTTTGTCCCTCTGGTTGAATACTTAAAAAACGCCACTCCGGTAAGAGTAGAAGTAGTTGCCTTTGAGAAATCCTGTTCTAGCCAATTAAAGCATATCGCCGATGATTTTATTAGTTTGGGAGAAAAGCCAAGAAAATATCTCTTAAAATAAAACGGATCTTATTCGCAATCACCAAAGAATAAATTCGTAAAATATTTGTGAAATCAGAAATTGAAATCGAAAGAAAAAAAATAGAATTTGAAATTCAAAACTTGGCTGAAAGGGCTAATGGCGAAGCAATGGTTAAATGCGGTGACACCCAAGTTTTTGTCACCTGCGTAATGTCGTCCCAGGAAATAAAAGGATTAGGTTTTTTCCCCCTTTCTGTTAACTATGAAGAAAGATATTATGCGGCCGGTAAAATCTTGGGCCCTCGCTATATTAAACGAGAAGGAAAACCATCAGATAATGCTGTCGTTATCAGCCGTTTAATCGATAGGGCCATCAGGCCTCTTTTTGAAAAAAGTTTCCAGCGGGAAGTTCAGGTAATCATTACTTGTCTCTCTTGGGACGAGGAAAACGATCCCGATGTTTTAGGTCTTCTAGGCGCTTCTCTGGCCCTTTCTCTCTCCGATATCCCTTGGCAGGGACCGATAGGAGTAGTCCGGGTGGCTGAAAAGAAAGGTAAATTGATTATTAATCCCACTTATTCGGAAAGAGAAGAAAGCTCTTTGGATATTGTTTTTGCCGGCTTAAAAAAAGACGGAGAAATCCTAATTAATATGATTGAAGCCAACGCCAAAGAAGTAGAAGAGGAGTTGATTGTTAAAGCAATCAAGCTGGCCAAAGAGGCAATCAAGAACTTAATAGAAAAACAAGAAAATCTCCAAAAAGAGTTTGGCAAAAAGAAAGTTCTAATTGAGAAAACAAAAGAACCAGAAATTAAAAAACGGGTCGAGAAATTTTTGGGCCAGAAAATAGAAAAAATTCTTTTTGGCAAACAAGGAAAAGTCTCGAAAGAAACTGGCATTAAACAAGCTCAAGAACTTAAAGAATTAAAACAAGAATTAATCGAATTAATCGAACAAGATTTCCCAGAAAAAGGAGGAGCAGCTAAAGAATTGTTTGAAAAAAGGGTTAATAAATTAGTTCACGAAAAGGTTCTTAAGGAAAAAAGGCGGGTTGACGGAAGGAAACTTGACGAATTAAGGGAAATTAATTGCCAAACCGGTCTTATTCCCCGGGCTCACGGTTCGGCTTTCTTTTCCCGGGGCCTGACCAAAGCCCTGTCAATTCTAACTTTGGGAGGACCGAGCGAACGACAATTGATTGAGGGAATGGAAATTATGACCAAAAAAAGATTTTTACATCATTATAATTTTCCCCCTTATTCAACCGGTGAAGTCAAACGATTGAGCGCTCCTTCAAGAAGAGAAATTGGCCACGGAATGCTGGTTGAAAAGGCTCTTCTGCCTGTCATTCCCGACTTCGACGATTTCCCCTACACAATAAGAATTGTTTCCGAGCTTCTTTCTTCAAACGGTTCTACTTCTATGGCTTCAGTCTGCGCTTCTTCTCTGGCTTTAATGGACGCGGGCGTACCCATTAAAGCCCCGGTAGCAGGAATTGCGATTGGCCTAATGGTTTCTTCAGACGGAAAGAATTATGAACTTTTAACCGACATTCAAGGCCCGGAAGATTTTTACGGCGATATGGATTTTAAGGTGGCCGGGACCGAGACCGGCATTACGGCCATTCAAATGGACGTCAAGGTTTCTGGGATAAAAGAAGAAGTTCTAGTTAAAGCCCTTCAACAAAGTAAAAAAGCAAGACTAAAAATTCTAGCTTTGATGAAAAAAACTTTGCCTGAGCCGAGGCCAAGCCTTTCTCCTTTTGCTCCTAAAATCTATAAGATAGAAATTCCGCCCGAGAAAATTGGCGAAGTGATCGGCCCGAAAGGACATACGATTAAAAGGATTATTGAAGAAACAGAGACAACCATTGATATTGAACCTACGGGCGCGGTTTTCGTCACCTCTTCCAAAGAAGCTTCGGCTAAAAAAGCGTTAGGGATTATTAAAAATATCACTCGCGAGGCAAAAAAAGGAGAAAATTTTTTAGGAAAAGTAAAAAAAATTGTTGACTTCGGCGCTTTTTTAGAATTGGAGACCGGCCAAGAAGGACTTCTTCATATTTCAAAAATCAAAAAGCCATTAAAGATAGGAGAAAAAGTTCCGGTTAAAGTTATTTCTATAGATGAATTAGGAAGAATCAATCTTGGGCTACAAAAAACAACTAAAAAGAAAAATTATGCCCGGAGAAGAAAAAAATGGTAAAAAATTAAACCCTATAAAAATGGGGGAAATTCGGACAATGGAAAAAGACCTTGTTCAGGCTAAGAATTCGTCCCGCCCGGAATCAGAGAAAAAAGAAGAAGAAAAAAGAAGAGAGGAAGAAGAAAGAAAGAAAAAAGAGGAGGAAGAAAGGAGAAGAGAAGAACTGAGAAAAAAAAGAGAAGAAGAAAGAAGGAGACAAGAGGAAGAAAAAAGAAAAAGATGGATTGAAAAAGCCAAAAAGGAAGAAGAAAGAAAGAAAAAAGAGGAGGAAGAAAAAAGGCGAAGAGAGGAAGAAAAAAGAAGACGGGAGGAGGAAGAAAGGCGCAGAAGAGAAGAAGAGAAAAGGAGAAGAGAAGAGGAAGAAA
>CAYTKG010000002.1:7959-21322 GCA_964438335.1 uncultured Candidatus Saccharibacteria bacterium
GAGGAAGAAAGGCGCAGAAGAGAAGAAGAGAAAAGGAGAAGAGAAGAGGAAGAAAGAAGGAGAAGAGAAGAGGAAGAAAGAAAAAAACGAGAAGAAGAGGAAAGAAAACGAAGAGAAGAAGAAAGAAGGAGACAAGAGGAAGAAAGAAAGGCAATTGAAGAAATAAGAGCGAGGGCCGAAGAAAGAAAAGAAGAAGAAAAAGGAAAAGAACAAATTTTGGCTCAAATAAAAGAGGAGGAAAGACTGAGAAAACAAAAACCCCAGATTCAGCAAGAACTGGAAAAAATAAGTCAAGAAAGAAAACCGCTAGAAAGACAAAGAGAACAACTTTTACGAAAAAGAAAAGAGTTGGAAGAAATAATTGCTCCTATTCAAAGGAGAGAAAAAGAGATCGAGGAAAAAGTAACCCTGCTTGAAGAAAGGGAAAAAAAGATGGAACCATCGCCTCAGCGGCGAGAAATTGAAAAGGCAAGATGGGACTTGGAGCAAAAGAGAAGAGAGGTAGAGAAAAGAAGATGGAGGCAAGAACAAGAAATTCAAAAAGTGGCCTCAATGATAGAAAAAGTGGATCTACAGTTGGCAGAATTAAAATTTAGAGAAGAAAAAGGGAAAGAACGACTCAAGGAGATTGAAGAAAGAATCAGAGAAATAGGGTTGGAAAGAAAGAAAATCTATCTCAGCCAAGATTTGGAGAAAATCCCTCAATTGATTGAACCCTTGGAGAAAGAAAGATTGCGTTTGGTCGAGAAAAAAGAAGAGCTGTTGGGGGTTCTTCATAAAATTATGGAAGGGGAAAAAGAGGCGGAAAGAGAAAAAGAATCGGTGGAAGAAAAAGAGAAGGCGGCCGTTTCTGCGGAAGAACGTCAGAGGTTTGAAAAAGAAAGATGGGAAATAGAAGAAAAAAGAGAAAAAATTGAAAAAAGAAGATGGGCTCAAGAAGAATTAATTAAAAATATCGATCTTAAAATCGAAGAGGTAGATACTAAAATAGAAGAAATCGAAAAAAAGGAGGAAAAATTAAAAGAAAAAATTAGAGAAATAGATTTTACTTTATTAAAACTAACGGCTGAAGAAGTTGAAGAAACAGAAAGAATCGAGACGAAGGAAAGGCAAAAACCTGAACAACCCGGGCCTAAAGAGGCTAAAAAACTAGAAGAGGAAAAACCAAAAGAGGAAAAGTTTATGCCGGAAGCAAGAAAAGAAGAAAGTGGATTGGAAAAAGAAAAAACGGAAAAAAGAAGATTGCCGGAAATTAAAAAACCGTCAGAAGAATCGGAAATTGAAAGGACGAGGAAAATAGAGGCAGAAAAAAGATTAGAGGAAGCAAGAAAAAGAATAGCGGCTTTAAAGTTAGCTGCTCGGCGAGAAGCAGAACTTGAAAGAAAGAAAGAGGAAGCGAAAACAAAAGGAGAAATTGACAAAAAAGATAAACCAACAGGCCCAAAACCGCCTTTTCCGGCCAGACCACCAGAAAGACCATCTCAGAAAATCAAACCATTGGAGGAAAGAAAACCTCCCGTCCTCGAAACCGAGAAAAAACCATCGCCAGAATTTCTGGGAAGAAAGTTTGCCGCCCCCAAAAGGCCGCCGCTACCCCGACCGCCCTCAAAACCGCCCGAGAAAGGTGAAAAAATCGTAGAAAAAAAAATTGAGATTTTTAGGCCGGTGCCCGAAAAGCCGTCGCCCAAAGAAAAATATTTAATCAGGATTTTAATCTTGCTTTTGACTTTGGCGATCATTGCCGGAATTTTCACTCTTTGGTATTGGTACTTTACCCAGGGCTAATATTTCTTAATTATTTTGTCCTCAAAATGACCAAAAAATTTCTCGAGAGAATAAAAAAAGATTTAGAAAAAGAAAAGCGCCTCTTGGAAAATCAATTGGCAAGGTTTGCCAAGAAAGATGTCAAGCCCAAAGGGGACTGGGACACTAAATTCCCAGAGTTTAGCGACGAGATAGGTGGACGAGACGAAGAAGATATTGCCAAAAAAAGAGAAGAGTATGAAAAATTACTTCCGGTTGAATTTGCTTTGGAAAAAAGATTAAAAAATATTAACTTGGCTTTAGAAAAAATCAAAAAAGGAACTTATGGCATTTGTGAGAAATGCGGACAAAAAATCTCTTCAGAAAGATTAAAGGTTCTGCCCGAAGCCCGATTTTGCATCAAATGCCAAACCAAAAACGAGTAATTTCAAAAAAAATCGTCTCCCCTTCCCGAAAAACCCGCAAAGGGGTTTTTGTTTTAATATTCTCAATTAGATTTTAAATTTTGAACAATCAAAACCTTGTTAATAAGACAAATAAAGCAAACCTGAGCTAAAATGCAGTATCGATTTATATCAGTTATTGGATTGTCTTGTTTCTTCATTTCTTCTTTGGAATGGCTTAGATACCTGTCAGGCTCCCAATTAAGATAATTTATTGTTTTTCTATAGCCCTAAAAAGATTTGGCTAATCACCAATTTCTTATTCTTTAATAAGAAAAGTATGATAAAATGAGAAAATAAAAATTCTTTTAATTTTGAAAGAAAAATACTTTTTGGGTATTGACTTTAATTGAACAAAAAACGGTCAAAAATTTATAAAGTTTGATTAATATTGTGCCCTCAAAGGTTTATTCAGCGGCGATTATTGGTTTAAACGCCAAAATCATTGAAATTGAGACGGAAGTTTCTTCTGGTCTTCGCTGTTTTCACATTGTTGGCTTGGCCGATAAGGCGGTGGAGGAATCCAAAGAAAGAGTTGGCGCCGCCCTAAAAAGCTCTAGCCTAAAATCACCTCACACCCAATCTCAAAGGGTTTTGGTCAATTTAGCTCCGGCCAATTTAAAAAAAGAAGGCTCTCTTTACGACTTGCCCATTGCCTTGGGTTATCTTTTGGCTTCAAAGCAGATCATTTTCAATCCCAAAGGTAAAATGTTTATTGGCGAGCTTTCTTTAAGTGGAGAACTAAGGCCGGTTAAAGGCGTCCTTTCTTTTGCCCTAAAAGCCAAAGCCCAAGGCTTTTCTGAAATTATTGTGCCTGAACAAAATGCGGCCGAGGCCTCTCTGGTTCGGGGCCTAATAGTCAGAGGCGGCAGGGACTTAAAACAAATAATTTCTTCCCTTGAGGGAAAAACTGAAATTGTTCCTTTTAAAAGAGAAAAAAATCGAATTATTAAATCAAATCATTATTCTCTTAATCTTGGCTGGATCAAGGGCCAGGAATATGCCAAAAGAGCCCTAGAAATCGCAGCCGCTGGTGGCCACAATCTTCTAATGATGGGACCGCCTGGCACCGGCAAAACTCTTTTAGCCAAAGCAATTTGTTCAATTCTTCCTCCGCTGTCTTTCGAAGAAGCACTAGAAGTCACCAAAATCTATAGCATTGTCGGTCTTTTGCCGGAAGGAGAACACCTGATTAACACTCCTCCCTTTCGCGCCCCTCATCATACTTCGTCAGAAGTTGCTCTGATCGGCGGAGGCAACCCGCCTCGGCCCGGAGAAATTACTTTGGCCCACCGTGGCGTTTTATTTTTAGATGAATTCCCCGAGTTTCATCGAGATGTTTTGGAAAGTTTGCGTCAACCATTAGAAGAAGGACGAATTTCTATTTTAAGAGCAAAACATTATATTGATTTTCCGGCTAGATTTACTTTAATTTGCGCCACCAATCCTTGTCCCTGCGGTTATTATCGTGACCCGGAAAGAGAATGCCGTTGCACTCCCTCTCAGATCCAAAAGTATAGACGAAAACTTTCTGGTCCTTTGATGGACAGGATTGATCTTTTTATTGAAGTTCCTCAATTAAAATATGAAAAACTAATTAACAAGGAAGAAGATACCACTGTTCAAGTCAGGGAAAAAGTAGAAATGGCTCGCCGCATTCAAAAAGAAAGATTCAAAAAAAATCCCGTCTATAAATTACGAAAAGGACAGACCAATGCCGAAATGGAAATTCCTCAAATTAAAGAGTACTGCTCTGTTCCTCTTCGGTCCCAAAATATTTTACGTCAATATGTCAACTCGGGAAAATTATCGGCAAGGGGTTTCCATCGGGTGCTGAAAGTCGCAAGAACAATTGCCGATTTAGATGGTCAGGAAAAAATATTAAACGAGCACCTAACAGAAGCTTTAATGTATCGAATTAGAAATTAGATGCTAAAACCCCCGCCTTAACTCAGCCATGGCTGAATTAATACGAATGGAAAATTTGGTCTGCCTCAACCCTCAAAGACCGAAGGTTCGATGATTTAAAGCCAACTATTTAAGACCAAAATGTTTTTTTAATCGGCTATCCTCGCCAATCTCCTGAGCAATAACCAACCTGACTTCTTTATCGGTCAAGCCAAAAAAATCTTTTAAAAGACCGATTTCGTCCCGGCACCGAAAAGGAACCACCCAAACGCTTTTTTGCAAAGGATAGAAACCCAATTCTTTTAACTTGCCCCGAAAAGCCTCCCGATAAAATTTTTTTAATTGAGAAATGTCAAAAACGACTATTCGCCATTTTTTGTCCCACTTTTTGTTTCTTTTTATTTTCAAAGCATCTATCTGAAGCCAGCCAGCTTTCTTTTTTCCTTTTTCGGTTAGGGAAATGTAAATCTGCTGATTTCTCTTCTCGACCTTAATATAGCCCCGTCTTCTTAATTGGTAAAAAGCGTCGGAAACCTTCGCTTTTTTATATTTTTGCCATTTCTTAAAGCTTTTTGTCAGATTGACAAGAAAATAAGGAGAAGTAGCGGCCACAGAAACAGCCCCGGCTGTCATCAGCCAGTAAAAAATGTCTTTAACAATTTCTGACTTTGGCTTTCTAAAATAATACTTATATTTTGACATAGAGCTTTATTGAAAACTAATAAAAGATTAAAAATAAAAAATTAAAACAATAATGATGGGAAAAGAAAGAAAAAATAAAGTAAATTATTAATTTAATTTTAAAATTGATTTTAAACTCTTCCAAATTCGTATTAATTCAGCCATGGCTGAATTAAGACGAATGGGGATTCTCTCACCCTCAAGAGCTGCCATTTCTCTTCAAAAATCACTCTTTCTTTCCGAAAACTCTTCAAAAATCACTCTTTCTTTCCGACAACTGCCTTCTCTAATCAAGAACACCAAGCAGTAAACTTTCTAATCAAATAGCGAAAGGGTTCTTGGCTCCCCTTACCTCAAAATGAACATGACAACCGGTCGGTCCAAGGGTATAGCCAGTATTACCCGTATAGCCTATAATTTCTCCTTGAGAAACTTTTTGACCAATCTTGGCCAAAATAACAGACAAATGGCCGTAAAAACTAACTGTTCCGTTGGGATGCAAAATTCGAATGTATTTTCCAGCAACCGAATGATAACCTGTTTTTTGAATCTTGCCACCGGCAGCGGCAAAAACCGGCTCACTGCATTTTCCATTCGAAAAATCAACGGCGTTATGCCAATGAAGGCCCTGAGTAATCGTACAAGGAGCTGGAAGAGGGCAAATAAAATAGCTGGAGGCCATCGGCGTAGAGTAAACCAACGGTTTCGAAGGCATCCTCCCGTTAGGAATAATGAGAAGATCGCCGACAAAAACCTCGCCTCCTTCGGAAAGCCGATTGAAATTAATTATTTCTAAAACATCAGCTTGGTATCTCTCGGCAATCGCCGAAACTGTCTCTCCTTTTTTAACCAAATGCGTCACCCCGGATACCGGTAAAATAGTTAATTTCTGGCCCGGCAAAAGGCAAGAATTTCTAGTCAAATTATTAACCCAAAGAATTGTTTCCAAAGATATACCAAATTTATTGGCAACCCCGGAAAGAGTATCTCCGGGCCTGACAAGATATTCTTTAATCTCCCTTCTTTCGCTCGCCCCAAAGGTTAAACTCCCCAAGGTTTTTGTTTGTAAAGTCACCACCGGCGCTGTTTCTCGAAAACTGTTTTCGCCAATAACTATTGGTTGGTAAAACTCGGGTAAAACCGAATCTCTTTCCTCTAAAAAAGGGGGTTGTTCTTCTTCTAATGGTTTTAAGAAACTAGCGGTTAAGCGGTTTGTCTCAGAAAACAAAAACCCCTCTTGGGCTGAAGGGGGCGGGACAAAAATAAAAAGGAGTAAAAGAATAAAAGCTAAACAGAAAATAAGGCCTTTGAAAGCCCGGTTGTCTTCTAATCGAAGTTGAGAAGAATGAGGTATTTCTTGAATATTTTTGCCCCTAAATTTATTTCCCTGGCTAATATAAATAAATTAAACAAGGGATTTATAAACTTGGGGACATCTTCTAAAAGTGTAAAGATTTTGAAGAAGTTGTCAAGCCCTTTTGCGAGTCTATCAACCGAAATGTTAAAATAAGAAAAGCAAGAATCAAGACGATCAAGATGAAATCGAATTTTGAGTTATTTCTTAAAAAACTCTTTCAAGAGAAAAATATAAGGCCATTAAAAAGCTTTGGCCAAAATTTTGTCATTTCAGAAAAAATATTAGAAAAAGTTATCGAAAGCGCTAATCTTTGCCCAAAAGATATCGTTTTGGAAATCGGAGCCGGGCCCGGAAACTTAACTAAGAAAATAGCAAGAAGAGTTAAGAAAGTAATCGCGGTTGAAAAAGATAAAAGAATGATAGCAATTTTGGAAGAAACCTTAAAAAATTTTAAGAACGTCAAAATTATAGAAGGCGATGCTTTAGAATTCGAACCAAAAAGCCACAGACTTCGGGCTGATAACTACAAACTAATAGGCAACCTTCCTTATTATATAACCTCGGCCATAATAAAAAAGTTCTTAGAAACCGAGAATCGACCAAGCCAGATGGTCCTTATGATTCAAAAAGAAGTTGCCCAGAGAATTTGTAGTCAACCGCCAAAAATGAATCTTTTGGCTTTAAGTGTCCAATTTTACGCTAAGCCAAGGATTATTGCCTATATCTCTAAAAATTGCTTCTGGCCCAAACCCAAGGTTGATTCGGCAATCATAAAATTAAATATCAAGGGGAAAAATTTGAAGAATAATAAGGATATATTTTTTAAAATTATCAAAGCAGGCTTTGCTCATCCCCGTAAACAACTTGCCAATAACTTAAGTTCGGAGTTAAAATTAGACAAAGAAAGAATTAAAAGTTGGCTTTTGAAAAATAAAATCAATCCCTCTCAGAGGGCGGAAACCCTTAAAGAAAAAGATTGGCTAAATTTAACCCAAAATTTTGCAAAAAACTTTCAAAAATATTATAATAAAACAATTAACACAAAAACATGAAAAAAATAATTAAAAAACCGCTTTTTATCTTTCTTCTCGCCCTAGGATTAATCTTTCCTTTCTTTTATGCCCATGCTATTACCGATACTTTAGCCCGGCTTTTTTCAAATTACCTCATTGCCAATCTCATCAGGTTTATTCTATGGAGCAGTAGACAATCGGTCAATATCGCTTCAGTTGTGCTTAACTGGGTTCTAAGCGAAAATTTTATTAATTTTCCTTATACTGATCCGGCCGGAAATCCGATTATTGCCGCTGGTTGGGGCTTAATGAGAGATTTAGTCAATATGTTTTTTATCATCGCTTTGGCTTTTATCGGTTTGGCTACTGCTTTAAGAATTAAACAATACGAAATCCAAAAAACTCTTCCTCGATTGATTTTTATTATCCTAATCTGTAATTTTAGTCCTGTCCTCTGTGGCATTGTAGTTGATTTTTCCAATATTCTTACCTATTTTTTTATTGGACAACTATCAGGGTTAGAATTCTTAAGGAGCCGAATGGTGGCGGAAAGTTTAATCATTCAAAATTTAGTCAAGGGTTGGTTTGATTGGCAGGCGGTTTTTTCCAGCGTTATCCAAGGATTAATAATGGCTGGGGCTAATAATTTTACCGCTCTCATACTCTTTCTTTTTGCTCTTATCTTTGTTGTGCGCTATGTGGCCATCTGGATAGCGGTCATTCTTTCGCCGCTTGCCTTCTTTGCTTCAATCTTTCCCCAACTTCCTATAATTGGAGGCTTTTGGCGAACCTGGTTGAATCAATTTCTGCAATGGTGTTTTGTTGGCGTCACCGCCGCTTTTTTCCTTTATTTGGGCAATAATATTTTAGTAACCGCTCCGGCGATAATTGGAACCGAAGCCCCAACCGGAGATATTCTTCACACTCCTTATCCTTGGCAGGAATTTTTAGGCAACATTACTCCTTTTTTAATCGCTGTTCTCTTTCTTTACTTTGGTTTTAGCAGCGCGGTTAGTATTGGTGCAACGGGGGCTCAAGTAGCAATAGGAGTAGCCAGGAAAACGGGCAAAAAAACCAAAGCTTTGATGGGGAAAACAAAAACGGCCGCCCTTAAAAAAGGGAAATCTTTTGTCAGAGAGAAAGCGCCGCCCGAAGTTAGAAGAGCCTTTCGGGAATTAGCAACCATCAGGCGACCTAATTGGCTCGAGGTCTCGCCGGACGAAAAAAAGAAAGGGGTAAAAGGCTGGGCCGGAAGAGCGGCTAAATGGGCGGGTCGGGCTTCAACCGATTGGATCTGGCAAGGCATCAGCCGGGTTGGCGAAACCGCCCTGCCCCGAGCAGAATTAGAAGATATTGAAAAAGCTAAAGCCGAACTTAAGGATTTAAGAAGTCCTGAAGATTATGCCATTGCTTTAAACAGAACAAAGTCAAGAGACGAAAGAATCGCTATTCTCCAAAAAGCCCGCGAGGAAGGAGTCGACCTTTATGCTCAGCTTAAAAAAGATATTGGAGAAAAGGCGGCCAAAGACAGAATTACAGAAATCGGCATGGAGGCCTTTGATGTTGGCGCCGAAGCAGCCATCCCGCTTCTTAGGGCTTATCCAACCTTGGCGGCTGAAATGGCATCGTTTGCCACAGACAGAGAAAAACGAAAGGCCAAAATAAGCGAAGAACAAATAATAAAATGGGCCAAAGAAAACAAAGAAAGATTGGGTCTTGGCGTTGATCGCGGCCAATTAATAGACTGGGTCTGGAATAATAGAAGAGGCTTAGGCCTTGAAGGTCTTTCTAAAGATGAAGTTGAAGATAAAGTAAAAGATAATTTTGAAGATTATGCTGATAAATGGATTACAGCAAAAGTAAAAGGAGATTTAGGTGGCTATGTGGCTAAAAAATTAACAGCCGGCTTGGGCCCAAAAGATATTGAAAAAACGAATGAAGATTTTATTGACAAAGAGGCTATTCATGCCTTCTGGGGAGGCAGGGAAATTGCTACGGCAGGAAGAACTTTTGGCAGGTCTTTCGTAGATGAGTTTACAAAAGCGGTTGAAAAAAGAGGGGCGGATTGGTATCTTCAAAGAGGAAATCTTGCTATCCCTTATTTTCTCACAGGCACCCCGGCTCAGGACCTAGGTTATAGGCCCCCGGAGGGAATGGATAAGCCAGAACTAAAGGAAAAAATTAGACTTGTTAGGATGACGAATGAACAACTTGGGGAAAAATTTAATGTTATTCAAAACAGATTAAGCCGCCTAAGAGAACTTCCTCCAGAAGAAATAATAAAACACGAAGAAGAAATAGCTAAGCTCGAACAAAAAAGCGCCCAATTCTTGCAAGAACATCAAAGGAGAGGTCTTACTCCACCTCCCCCGCCTCCACCACCGCCTCCACCATCTCAGCCGAGTCCGATAGTCACCCCTCCAGCAAGAGGTCGTCGTCTAACCGAAAAAGAGTTAAAAGAAAGAAGAAAAATTATTGAAGAAGCTTCAAAGAAACCCACTGCCCCTCAGCGATACATTATGCTTCGTAAAGAACTAACCAGGCTATTCAAGCAAGAAGAATTGACTCCGGAAGAAATTAAAGAAATGCAACGGCTTGCAAACGAAGCGAAAAAATTAGAAAGTCAATATCCGGGTTTAGAAAAAAAAGCGCCACGCACTACCGCTTCATTATCTGATATTCAGGACCGATTATCGATAATCAGAATGCTTAAAACCAAAAAGAAATAAAACAACCAATACATAAATTATTAAAGGCCAAGAAGAATGGTGAGAAATTAACAAAATTCCGTAAGCAATAGAAAGAATGCAAAACCAAAAACGCAGTTATGGCTGTGTTTTTGGTTAGCCTATCCCCCCTACCCTCTACTTTTTGCCTTTTACTCCTTACTTGGTTTGTTTTTTTTCTTGTGATAAAATTAGGGATATAAATAAAATAACCAACTCAATATGCCAAAATATCCTCAAGAACAAATCTGGAAAATCTACGAACAGATCCCAAAGGAATTAAAAGAAGCGATTTTTTCCCAAGAAACAGCTGACAATATTTGGAATGTTTGCGAAAACAATCGAATAGAAGAATTGAAGCAAATTTCAGAAGTGGCTCGTTTAACAGGTGAAGTTTTGCTTGGCTTATTGTCGCCAGACGAATTTCAGAATGCCTTAGAAGAAGAGTTAGGCTTAAAGCCAGAAATAGCAAAAAAAATTGCTTTCGGTATCCAGCGTTTTATCTTTTGGCCTTTAAGAGCGAGCTTGTCAGTTCTTTACCAAATGGAGATAAAGGCGCCCGGAATTAAACTCCCCGAAGATAAAGTTAACCCAAAAGCTGAACTAAAGACAAAAACGGCCAGAGGAAAAGATGTTTACAGGGAGCCAATTGAGTGAAACGTTATCCCTTTTATTGAATTATTATCATTACTTTCCCAAAAGAAAAATTTTTCAAAGAAAAGGAAATATTTATTGTATGCTTTTTTAAATCTCTGAATTTAAACAGAAAAATTCTTCTGGACTTTTCGTGAATTAATTATATTGATAATTGATAAACCACTCTATGCAATTTCAGGTTCCTCAATATATTGAAAAAGAGTTGAAAATTGTTGGTCCTTTGACTTTTAGACAAACTCTTTTTGTTGGCGGCGGCGCTTTAGGCTGCTTGATTCTTTATGTCTTCTTGGCTCAAAAGAGCTTTTTTCTCTTTATTGTTGTCTCAATTATTATAGTGATTACCGGCTTTTCTTTTGCTTTTGTAAAAATAGAAGGAAGATCTCTTCCAACAATGATAACCAATGTTCTTCTTTTCAGTGTCTCGACCAAGACCTTTCTTTGGAAAAGAAAAATGGCGCCGCCGAAAATGATTAGAGCAACGAAGCCGAGACCAAAAGAAAAAGAAAAAGAAAAAAAGACCTCTTTAAAGATAAACGAAGGAAGCCAGCTTCAATCCTTGGCTACTAAATTGGAAACTGGAATGAGGTAAAATAAATTTTAAACTTAAATCTTAAATCCGAAATAAAAAATCCAATAAATATAAATTTAAACAAAATGCCTACTACTCAAGATTTCTTAGAAATAGATCAAATTAGAGACGGGATAGTAATTCTTAAAAATAAAGCTTTAAGGGGAATCTTAATGGTTTCTTCTTTGAATTTTGCTTTAAAATCAGAAGACAACCAAAACGCTATCCTGGTCCAATTTCAAGGATTTCTAAATAGCTTGGATTTTTCCTGTCAAATTTTGGTCCAGTCGCGAAGATTGAATATTACTGGTTACATTGACAAACTCAAAGAATTAGAGGCTGTCCAGGAGGAAGAATTAATGCAACTTCAAACTCGCGAATATCGGAAATTCATCGAAAGCCTGGTAAGTCAAGGCATTATTATGACCAAAAGATTCTTTGTTATTGTCCCTTTTACTATCTGGGAAGCCAAAGGAAAAAGCTCTAATAAATTATCGTTTCTTAAAACATCCAAAACTCCGGATTTGACTGAGGAAAATTTTCAAAGATACAAATCTCAACTCTGGCAAAGAATGGAATTTGTGGCCTTGGGACTAAGAAGGTGCGGCCTTCAGGTTGTTCCCCTGACCAGTTCGGAAATTATCGAGCTCTTTTGGAGCCTACATCATCCCAGGGAAGCGGAGGTGGGTTATTTCCCCGAAATCCCGCCAGAAATGATTAAATAAAACCATGGAAATACCTTTTCTTAAAAAATTGCTCGGCGAGAAGAATTATCTTCCCCAAAAAACATCGGTTTCGGAGACAACTAACATCAAAGACATTATTGCCCCTTCTTCTATCAAAACAACCGGAAGCTACCTTCAGTTTGGAGAAAGATTGGCTAAATCCTTTTTCATTTTTTCCTATCCCAGATATCTAAGCACAGCTTGGTTTTCTCCAATTATTAATCTCAATGTGCCAATGGACATCTCTATCTTTATCCATCCGGCTGACTCAACCAAAATTTTAAAACAGTTAAGGCAAAAAATTACGGCTGTCCAAGCCGAATTAGCTGAAAGAGAAGAAAAAGGATTAATTCGAGCGCCCGAGCTTGAAATTGCTTATAGAGATATGGAGGATCTAAGAGATCGGCTTCAAACTGCCCAAGAAAGAATGTTTCATTTTGGCCTTTATCTAACAATTTACGCCGATACCGATAAGGAGCTGAGAGAGATTGAAACCACTCTAAGATCAATATTAGAAGGAAGAATGATTTACATTAAACCTGCCCTCTACCAACAAA
This sequence comes from uncultured Candidatus Saccharibacteria bacterium, assembly GCA_964438335.1. Taxonomy (GTDB): domain Bacteria; phylum Patescibacteriota; class Minisyncoccia; order Minisyncoccales; family CAYTKG01; genus CAYTKG01. Next base: position 20,359 of record CAYTKG010000002.1, read on the forward strand.
AAGAAGGTTTTGTCTCTACCTCACCGTACGGCTTAGACACTCTTTTGATTCATACGCCTATGCCTACCGGCGCTCTTTCGAGTATTTTCCCTTTTATCTCTTTTGATTTAAGTTCAAACGAGGGAATTCTCTATGGAATAAACCAACACAACAATTCATTGGTGTTATTTGATCGGTTCACTATGGAAAATTACAACGAAGTTCTTTTTGGTAAAGCCGGTTCTGGTAAGAGTTATGCGGTCAAACTGGAAACTTTAAGATATCTAATGCTGGGTGCCGATGTTATTATTATCGATCCCGACAACGAATATCAGTTTTTGGCCGAGGCAGTTGGCGGCTCTTTTTTTAATATTTCTCTTGCCTCGCCTAACCATCTCAATCCCTTTGATCTTCCTGTTCCCAGAGAAGACGAAAATCCGGAAGAAGTTTTAAGGTCAAATATCATTAACCTTGTTGGTTTAATTAGAATTATGCTGGGCGGTTTAACTCCGGAAGAAGACGCTATTATGGACAGGGCTTTAACCGAAACTTATAAAGCTCGGGACATCACCCCTGACTCCGACCCGTCAACCTGGAAAGAAAATATCCCTTTAATTTCGGATCTCCAAGCAATTTTGGAAACAATGGAAGGAACCGAAAGTTTGGTTAATCGATTGAGGAAATTCACCACCGGAAGTTATGCTTCCTTCTTTAATCAATTTTCGAATATTTCAATGGACAACCGACTAGTTGTTTTTGGCGTCAGAGATATGGAGGAAGGACTGAAGCAAATCGCAATGTTTATTATTATGAGATATGTTTGGAAGGCAATCACCTCTGAATTGAAAAAAAGAATTTTGGTTATCGACGAAGCCTGGTGGTTAATGCAAACCGAAGACGGGGCCTCATTTCTTTTTGGTCTCGCCAAAAGGGCAAGAAAATACTGGCTGGGCGTGACCACTATTACCCAAGATGTTAATGACTT
>CAYTKG010000003.1:0-7875 GCA_964438335.1 uncultured Candidatus Saccharibacteria bacterium
CTTTTTGGGTTGCGTCAAGTTCTTGAATAAGTTTTGTCAACTCGGCAAAATGCTCTTTTTCGTCATCTCTAATATGGCTTAATGCCTTCTTTATCTCTTCATTATCGGTCTCATCTATATGCTCTTGATATTGATTAATAGCCTGAAGTTCCCCTATCAAATCCTCTCTTAAATTTTTTAAATCGTTGTTATTCATAATTTTATAATTTCTATAAATTTTAAAAAAAATAACCTTCGACCTTTAAACCTTCAACCTTGTTTTCACTTCTTTCAAAAATTATTTTAATTTTTTCTTTCAAAATTTTATAACCCCATTAAGAAAAGTTATAAAATCATTCTATCTTCATTTTTGCCAACTCTCCCTTAATACCTTACTAAAATTGATTATTTCCCAATTAATTTTTGGTTTTTTGCCTTTAAGAAATTTTTTATCCAATTCAAAACAAGCAATTATTTCACAAGCCTTTGCTGGTCCCAGTCCCGGATAATCTCTTAATTCACTGATAGTTAAGGTTTCAATAAATCATCAATACTTAATCCTAGGGTATCTGCTTTTACCCGTTTCATTTCTCTAATTAAGTATGATTGATGGGCCCAATCTTAGTAGCCAAAATTGAATATTGGCGGAGGAGGCAGGATTCGAACCTGCGGTGAGATTTCTCCCACAACGGTTTTCAAGACCGTCCCTTTAAACCACTCAGGCACTCCTCCTTAAGGAGGCCAGGATTCAAGACCAGTGTCTTGTCAATCCGGTGCGCCCACTAACTATAACTTTTTGAAAATGTCTATAATGCAACAGAAATCTATGGCCAACCTCATCGATACCTTATTAGAGAAATTATTGCTTCCAGGTCTCTTTCTCTAACAGCCTGAAGAATATAAGGAAGTGGACAACCACAATCACTACAGTCCACATCGCCCGCAAAAACACAAGGTACTTTAGGCCTACCAGCGCTATCTAAACAAAGTCCCATCTGAGGATAATGCTGTCTACACCAACTAGTTGCTTTTTCGCAAATTGCACTTTTCATAAGTTTGTATTGGCTTTTGGCACCATAAATAAAGCTTCCATATTTATCTTTAAGAGCAATTATTCTTTCTAAGGCTTCGTCTCTTTCTTTTGGTAAAAGGGTAAATTCATCTTTTTTTCCTTTTTGAGGTGTATGAAAAGTAAAATTAATTCCTTTGATACCCGTCTCGACCCATTCTTCGACAAACCGATCAATGTTTCTGAAATTAATTTTATTTAAAGTACAATCCAAATGTAAATCAAGATCCCTATTTTTTAAAATGTTACTCCTGACTCTTTGATATACTCCCTTTCCCCTAATCTTATCATTGTCTTCTTCTATTCCGTCGACAGAGACAACAAAAGAAATATTTTTCCAGCGCGGGAAAGGAATAGTCCCATTAGTAAGTACAGAATTGAATTTAAAAAAACTAAATAATTTTTCTAGAAGATCGGCCCTTAATAAAGGTTCCCCACCAAGCCAAACGGCTTGAAGTATTAGAGGATTTTGCTCTTTCAGTCTTTTTATTAAACTAATCCATTCAGCATCTGAAAGCTCATACCGATGCTCCTGCCTCCACCAATAGCAATGTTTACAGCGCAGAGTACACCTATTAGTAATATCAACGGAGAGAGCTATAAGTTTATCAGAATAACCCTTGGAGAAAACTTTATAGGAATGATAACAAATAGCAAAGATTTCGTTCAGTTTCCTAATATTTTTTTTGAAAACAAAAACCATTTTGAAAAGATATGCTTTGTTGCAATTAAGTTCTGTTAAGAAGAAAGTTTTGTTCGTCTACAAAATCAATTCCGGTTTTAAATTAGTTCAACCTGAGCTTATTTCGACAAAATCAAACCCGTCCAGAATCCCAAGTAAGAAAAAACTTATTCGACATCCTATTTACAATTAGTATTCGTTTAAAGCGAGAAACACAGAATTTGCGCGCTTTTCTTAAAGAAACTTAAATTCTTTGTTCAGTTCTTTTGTTTTTTCGTAGAAGACATTCAGGTTTTCAAAATCAAAGATATTTTGTAATTTGGGTAAGAAGTTTGTAATTAGGACAGAAAATTCAAGCAAAACGAGAATTTTCTGGCGGAGAGGGCGGGACTCGAACCCACAAGCGGTGTTAACCGCTACGGATTAGCAATCCGCTGCCTTACCATTCGGCGCACCTCTCCTGATGGATATACCTCCTTATAGCTATATAGCTGGCTTCATTTTAACCACTAAAATTATAAGAGTCAAACAAAAAAACAAGCAGGCGGGCGAAAGATAGGGTCTGTTGTTGATTTAGGGGTAATTTTGTGATAACTTCAAGAAGGATTCTCGCAAAAACTAAAATTTTTGCCCTTTGCCAAGAAGTCCCTGTAGCTTAATGGATAAAGCCCAGTCCTGCGGAGACTGTGATGGGGGTTCGACTCCTCCCAGGGACATCAGAATAGACAAAGTTTAAGATAAAGCCAAACCCTTTCTGAAATATTCGCAAGAAAGGACAGAAAATTTAAAAAGCAAGCCCATTTTTAGCAAGGCATTGTTGAGCCTTTCAAGATTAATTGCGAACAAATAATCAATTGTCAAAATGATTAAATACTTTAAAAGCACGATTTTAAGCCCGAAGTTAAAAAGACTCGCTTCTTTTGAAAGAGGCTGCTGGATTGAGGTTTTAAACCCGACTCCGAGAGAAATAAAATTTCTAACGAGCAGATTCAAGTTAAATAAAAGAAATTTAAACGCCGGCCTCGATCCTTATGAACTAGTCAGGTTTGATGAAGAAAAAGGCAATTTTTATATTTTTTCAAAAGTTTTTCCCGATGTCAGAAAAAGAAACTTAGAAACCTGTTTGATTGTTATCGGCAGTGGTTTTTTTCTCACTCTCACTTCTGACAAATTCTCCTTTTCGAGGGAAATCAGCAAAAGAAAAATTAGCTTTGTTACTACCCAAAGACTAAAATGCCTAATTAAATTGCTTTCTTTGATAAACGGAGACTTGGAAAAAGTTACCTTAAAAATAGTAAAAAGGCTTCAAAAAAGATTGCGGTTAAAAAGAGAATTAGACGAAAAAGGACTCGCTTCTCTAATCCGAGACGAAGAACTTCTTAATGAATTGGTAGGCTTCTATTCCCGGACCGAGATTCTTTATGAAAGAATTTTAAGAAGAATGGAATTCTTTGAAGAAGACCGAGATATTATTGAAGATCTATTAGTGGAAATATCCGAAGGATTTAATCTTTGTAAATCTTTTCTGAAAACAATTTCCAACTTAAGAGAGTATCACCTTATTCTTCTTTCCAATAGATTAAACAAAGTAATTACTCTTTTAACAATTTTTACTATTTTATTTTCGATTGCCGAAGCAATTTCCGGAATTTACGGAATGAACATTGCCCTCCCCTTTCAGCAAAACCCTTCTATTTTCTATTACCTTCTCCTGCCAATTCCTTTTATTTGGTTGGGTCTTGTTTTTTATCTCAAAAAGAAAAAAGTAATTTAGAGAAATGACCAAAAAAATAAACAAAGAAAGCTCTCTTGCTGAAATTCTGAAAAAGCCGGGAATGGCTGAAATTTTGGCGAAAAATAATCTCCCCTGCCTTTATTGTCCAATGGCTAGATATGAAATTGAGAAATTAAAATTAGGCGATATTTGTCAGGTCTATCATCTTGATCTCAAAAAAATATTAAAAGAATTAAACGAAAAACTCAGCCAAGATAAACAAAAATGAAACCTATCAATCAGGTAGAAAGATATAATCGAATTTGGAAATGCGGCGATATTCTCAGTCCCAAAATCTGGTCAACCTGGGAAATCATTAAAAATTTCCAAGGAAAAAGAAATTTAGAAATCGGGCCGGGCAATCTCCCAAAAATTCCGATTAAAGGCGGTTTTTTTATAGATATCAGCCAAGAAGTGATAGAGGGTCTTAAAAGTCACGGAGCTAAAGCCGTCGTCGGCGACGCTTCCAATCTGCCCTTCAAAAACCGCTTTTTTCATTTGGTAGTGGCAATGGATGTTTTGGAGCACATTGACGATGACCAAAAAGCTTTTTTTGAAATCGCCAGAGTTCTCAAATCCGGCGGTTTTTTTCTTATTTCCGTACCTCTAAGAAAGGAACTTTTTAGCGAGTTTGATATTATTGTCGGCCATAAAAGAAGATACGAAATCCAGGAATTAGAAAAAATCCTAACCAAAAATCAATTAAAAATCTTAAAATATCGGGGCCCCAGTTTTTATCTTAAAAAACTAAGCAATTGGTCGGATAAACTCGGCCTAACCCAGAATTTGTATAAAAATGAAAATTCTTTGGACTTCTTCCACCTCCCCCGATCATTGGTCAACTTTTTTCTCAAAGCCCAGGCCTTTATTGACAAAAAAGGAACACCCCAATGGCAAACCGATATTAAGGCCCTTGCTGATTATCAAGAAAAACATATTCTTATCCTTTGTCAAAAAGAATGAAAGATAAATCCGGTTTTCTTTTAATCAATAAAAAAGAAGGAATTACCTCTCATGACGTGGTCGAGAAATTGAGGGAAATCACCGGAATTAAAAAAATTGGCCACGCCGGCACCCTGGATCCGTCTGCCAAAGGACTTCTAATTTTAGGAATTGGCCGGAAGGCCACCAAAAATCTTTCCTTTTTTTTAAAAAAAGACAAAGAGTATTTAGCCAAAATTAAATTAGGGGCGGCTTCTGACACTTTTGATCGGGAAGGCGAAATTATTTCTTTAAAAAAAGTGAAAAAACCATCAAGACAAAGGGTGGAAAAAACCCTTAAAAGTTTCCAAGGAGAAATTCAACAATATCCGCCTCTCTTCTCGGCTAAAAAGTTAAAAGGAAAAAAACTTTATCAATTGGCTCGAAAAGGAATTAAGCCCAAAATTAAACCCCAAAAAGTCAAAATTCATAAAATTGAACTCTTAAATTATCAATGGCCTTATTTAGAAATCAGAGTCAATTGTTCTTCGGGCACCTATATTCGTTCTTTGGCTAACGATATTGGTCAAAAATTAAAATGCGGCGGTTATTTAATCGACCTTTGCCGGACAAGAATTGGAAAATTTATTCTGAAAAAAGCGGCTAATCTTTCAAAAATTAACCATCAAAATTGGCAAAAATATTTGTTCCAACTTAAAAACTAAATGCCAAGAGACAAAATATGTATCAAAATTTACACTGCCACACTAAAACCTCAGACGGAGAATTAACTTATCAACAGGTTCTTGATATTTGTTCTCAAAACAAAATTTCGGTGGTTGCCTTTACTGATCACGACGCCCTCCCCAATAAAAAGGCAATTAAACTGCTTGAGAAAAACCGGAATCATCCTACCAAATGGGTTATTGGCTGCGAGATTTCCTCCGGCTGGCCGAAAGAAATAGGCGGACCTGCCAGCAACTTTCATCTTGTCGGTCTTTTTGTTGACCCTTTAAATAAAGATTTAATTGAACACTGTCAGAAAACCCAAAAGGGCAGAATTGAAAGAATGGAAAAAATAGTTAAAAATCTTCAATCATTAGGTTTTGAAATCGCTAAAGATGACTGCCTGAAAGAAACTAAAGAAGGAACCGTTGGTCGGCCCCACATTGTCGCCGCTTTAAAAAAGAAACCAAAAAATTTAAAGATTATCGAAGAATTGAGAAAAAAAATGGCCCAAGAGGCAAAACATAATTCCGAGGTTAAACAAAAATACGAAACAATGATAGCCAGAGGAGAAGACCAATATCCCTATTTTCTTTTCTTGGATCCCCAAGCCTTTCTGCCTGATATTTACGTTGATTATCTCTATTGGAAAGATATGGATGAAAACGTTAAGATAATAAGAAAAGCAGGCGGAGTGGCTATTTTAGCTCACTGGAGTTTTTCCAAGCAGACGGTTAATGAAAAAATGATTGAAAAATTCTTTCAACAGAAACGATTAGACGGAGCTGAAATTGTTTTTGGCGCCGATAAGGCCTCAAATCTAAATCTGGAATTGCGAAAAGATATGGAAATAATGGAAAAATTAACTCAGAAATACAAGGTTTTAGCAAGCGGCGGCGGCGATTCTCATACCAAAAAAGATATTGAGTTTTTTTCTCAAGAAAAATGGTTAGCCGAAAAAACAGTCAATCTCGTCCAAAAAATGATAAAAACAAAAAAACTTAATCTTCAATTTTCCTCTCTTTAATTAAAAATTTATTAAAATTAAAAATTTATTAATTATTAATTTCAGAGAGGACAAATTGGACCGGTAAAATAAATCGCATTGGCATCTTGTTAAGAGAACCTTGGATTGAAAAATTCTCCTGTCTCGAGGAAATGATAAAAAAACTCTTAATCATTGGCTTTTCCCATATCGAACTGCCCCAGAAGCATTTCTTTCCCGAAAAGGAAATTGGCTTTCTGAGGAAAATAAAAGAAGAAAAAAATATTTCTTATTCTGTCCACGCTTCCTGTCCTTGCGGTTTAATTAATCTGACCAACCCTAATTATCTTAATTTTGAATTTCGGGCCGAACAACTCTTTGAATTCAGCCGGAAAATAGAGGCAACTCTTATTAATTTTGATTTTGATCTCTGCTACAAGACAGAGCTTTGCTGGGAGAAAACCCCGAATTCGGCCTGGCAAAGAATGTATCAAACATTAACTTCAAGAATCAGTTTTCTCCTCAATCAGAGTCAAGAAACAAAAATAGAAGTTGCTTTTGAAAATGCCGATGTTCGCGAGCCGGAATTCTTGGACATCGTCAGATTCGGAATGAAGCCCGAGGATTTTTTAACACTTAAAAAAGATTGTCCCGAAATTAAAATAACCCTGGATATCGGCCATCTTTTTTTGGAAGCCAACTGGTTTCGTTTTGATATGTTTAAGGATTTCTTAGAACCTCTTTCTTCTCTCATTATTCATACTCATTTGTCTTCAAACTTTGGCAAAGACAACGGTCTCGGCTTCAAGGATTATCAAAAGGGAATCGGCGACCTCCACCTGCCTCTTCATAAAGGAATTCTTCCCTGGCAAAAAATCGTTCGTTTTTTACTGAATCACGGTTATCAAGGTACATTCCTTTTAGAAATTGGTCCAGAAATTTATCAGAAAAATTTGGCCGGAATTTTTGAAGAGATAAAAATTTCTTACGATCTCTTGAGTTCCTTTTTGCGGGATTGCCTCGGCAACTCTTAAGGCAAGCACAGGCAATCTTCTCTGTTTTAAATCGCTAAAATCGCTTTTAAAATTTATTAATATGGTCTTGGAAACAGCCATTGAAAAAATCCCTCGAATCTCTTTTGCTTATCAAAAAAAGTTAAAAAAATTGGGAATTAAAACCCTTAGAGATTTACTTTTCTATTTTCCTCGTCGATACGAGGATTTTTCCGTAATCACTCCTATTGTTGAAGCAAAGCTAAATAAAATGGTCTGTATTAAAGGAAAAATTTTAAAAATTAAAAGCCGGCGAACTCCAGTGAAAAAAATAATTCTGACCGAAGCTCTTATCCAAGACGAAACCGGAGCCATCAGAGCCATTTGGTTTAACCAGCCCTATTTACTTAAAACCCTAAAAGAAAAAAATGAAGTTTTTTTGGCCGGCAAAGTTCTTTTGGGAGACAAGGGCGTTTATCTTTCCAATCCCAGTTATGAGAAAATTTCTCCAAAAGCCGCTGCCCAATCCTCTAAGCTTGCCCTAATTCATACGGCCCGGCTGGTCCCCGTCTATCCGGAAACCGAAGGCCTTTCTTCAAGATGGCTTAGATATATTTTAAGGCCGCTTTTAATAAAATTGGCTGACAAAATCCCCGAATCTCTGCCTTTGGAAATTATTAAAAAAGAAAAACTCCTGCCAATTCAAAAAGCCATCTGGCAAATTCACTTTCCGGATTCAAAAAAACT
>CAYTKG010000003.1:7975-21126 GCA_964438335.1 uncultured Candidatus Saccharibacteria bacterium
CAGGGAGATGTCGGTTCCGGAAAAACAGTGGTGGCCACCATTGCCGCTTTAAATACAGCCATGGCTGGTTTTCGAGTCGCCTTAATGGCCCCTACTGAAATCTTAGCTAAACAACATTTTGAAAAAATTTCTCAAACGCTTAAATTGTTCAACTTAGAAATTGGTCTCTTAACAAGCAAAGAGGGAAAAATTTCTCTTAGAGGAAAAACGAGTCGGATTACTAAAGAAAAAATTTTAGAAAAACTAAAGAAAAACAAAGGAGCAAATTTCCTCATCGGCACTCACGCTCTTATTCAAAAACGAGTGAAAATCAACAAGTTAGCCCTGGTCATTTTGGATGAACAACATCGTTTTGGGGTAAAACAGCGGGCAAAACTGGTAGCGGCCCAAACTAATTCAGAAGAAAAAAACAAGTCAAAACCGAAAGCAAAGGTCCCTCACTTATTATCAATGACCGCCACCCCCATTCCCAGAACTCTGGCCTTGACCATCTACGGAGATTTGGATTTGTCTTCAATTGATGAATTGCCAAAGGGAAGAAAAAAAATTATTACCAGAATAGTTCCGCCCGAAGAAAGAAAAGAGGCCTATGAGTTTATTAAAAAACAAATTAAAAAAGGGAGGCAAGCTTTTGTTATTTGTCCCCGGATAGAGCCCGGCGCCAAAGAAGAATCTGGTGCCGAACAGGCCCGCTTTTCGCCAATCCGGACAAAAATCACAAGGTGGACGGATGTAAAAGCGGTTAAAGAAGAATATCAAAAACTGGCAAAAGAAATCTTTCCCGACTTGAAAGTAGAAATGCTCCACGGCAGAATGAAAGCCGAGAAGAAAGAAAAAATAATGAAGGATTTTGAAGACCAGAAAATCGATATCTTGGTTTCCACTTCTGTTGTTGAAGTAGGAGTGGACGTGCCCAATGCCTCGGTGATAGTTATTGAAGGAGCGGAAAAATTCGGCCTGGCTCAACTCCATCAATTTAGAGGAAGGGTGGGACGAGCCAAGCACCAATCATATTGTTTCTTGTTTACCGATTCAAATATTCCCAAAACCCAACAGAGATTGAAGGCCTTGATTGACTGCGAAAACGGCTTTGAGTTGGCGGAAAAGGATTTACAAATTCGAGGGCCCGGCGATTTCTTCGGCAAAAAACAATGGGGTATTCCCGATTTGGTTATGTCCGCCCTAAAAAACCTTGCCTTAGTTGAAAAAATAAGAAAAAGAGCCGGCGAGATTTTGGAAAAAGACCCGGAATTAAAAAATTATCCTCTCCTCAGGAAAAAATTAAAAAAATTCAGGGGAAAAATACACCTGGAGTAACGAGTTCAAAAACTTAAACACCAGAACTTTTAAGGATTCTGCCGTTTTGATTTTCTAATTTTGGGAGTTACCCAAAATCCCATATATTTGCCAAACATCCATCTGGTTTGAGCATCTAAGGCTGGCAAAGAACTAAAGAATATCATCGTTAAGGGAAGAAAAAGCCAGCCCAAAATAAAAACAATATATTTAAACTTTCCGTATTCCGGCGGCTTTGGCGGAAGCAAAACAATGCTGAGATAAATCTCAAACATCAAGCCTACCATCGCTAAGGTCATTATTCTGCTGGCCAGCTTGGGAAGATTATAAGCTAATAAGGTTTGAGAAAAATCAGCGCCCCCAAGCAAAATAGGAAGCCAGCCAAGGGCAAAAATCAAAATAGAAGTGGTCGCCCAAGACCAATGGCCTTCAATAATTTCAAATCCTCGAGAAAATTTTTTCTTTAAGGGGATTTTTTTATTCTTTAAAAAGCCAAAAAGAAAATAAGAAATGTCCCCCACCCCATAAGCCCACCTTTTCTGCTGCTTATAGATATTGGCAAGGGTCCGCCAGAAAGTTTTAGCCACATTGGCATCCATAGAAACAGGATAAAAAATTGGAATCACTTGATAATCGCCGTCATATTTTAGAAAACACTGCCAGAAAATTCTTGAGTCATCGGGAACAATATTCGGCAATTTAAAACCAACATCTACTAAAGCCTTGAAACTCATAGCGTGAGAAGAAAAAGTAAGCATTTTTTCCGGTCTTTCCTGGCACATAATCTGCCAAAAAGTAGAATTAAAAGAAAAATTACGAGAAAGAGCCGGCGCTTCCCAAATATTGTTGATATAAAGAGGAATAGGCTGAAAAGAACTTCTAGTGGGCTTCTCACAGGTTAAATAATGAAAGGCAAGACAACTAAAATATTTTGGGAAAACCCGAGTATCAACATCAAAGGAGGAAACAATTATATTTTCATAAGGAATAGCTAAAGGATCAATAATAATCTTTTTTGCCTGGCTGGCCGCCCAGGCGTCGTTTGATCCATGACCGGGAATCTCGCCCGGAAGATTCATTGGATGAAAAGTAATTAAAAGTTTAAAAAATTTTTCCTCAAATTCTTTTTTTAGTTCTGCCGCCACTTTTTTCCTTTCAGGCCCGGCCTTCTCTTCAAAACTTAAAACAACAATCATTCTTTCCTTTGGATAATCAGATTCTAAAAGGGAACGAAGCGTTTCTCTAATAATTTCAATTGGTTCTTTGTAATTGGGAAGAAGAATCAGATGATAAATATCTCTCCAATCGCGAACGCTCGCTAATTCATCACTAATTTTACTGATTTCTTCATTTCTATTATCCGTCTCGTTTGGAGCAGATTTGCGCAAATTTACGAGTCTTGCTATCCAATTAATTTTCTCATGCTCTCTCATTTTTTTAAATCCTGCCTTTAAATGAAAAGCATAATAAATCGTCTTAAAAAACCAAAAAATAACAAAGGTGATAATAAAAAAAGAGACAAAAGTAGGCATCCGCCAAGATAAAAAAACAGCCAAAGATAAAGTTCCCCAGGATAAAACTCCTGGGAAAATTTCAAAAAGCCGAAAGATAAATCTTTCTTTGGGATTTTCTAAATCCCGGGCCGTACCAATTCTTAAATAATTCATCTTGTCTTTTAATTAATAATAGTTGGAATCGAGTTGCTTTTTTGTTGGGCCTATGCCTTTCTTTTATTGATGGCGCATACGGGAATCGAACCCGTGTTGCCAGACCTGCCCCGCATCCTTTTTTGCGTTGGCGCATACGGGAATCGAACCCGTGTTGCCAGATTGAAAGCCTGGCGTCCTAACCACTAGACGAATGCGCCCCCTGTTTTCTTCTTATTGATACCAAATTCATTGAAAAAATTCAAGAATTCTGAAATAATTTGACAATGAAGCAGTCTAACAGCTTAACAATTTTGGCGATTGAAACCTCATGCGACGAAACCGCAATTGCTCTCTTAAAATCTTTCAATCCTCAAAGACCCCGTTTTGAACTTTTGGCTAATGTGGTTGCTTCCCAAATAAAAATTCACCGAAGATACGGAGGCGTTTATCCGACACTGGCAAAAAGAGAACACCAACGTAATCTTGTTCCAGTTCTTGAACAATCTTTGTCGGAGGCAAAATTGCTAAAAAAATCCAAATGTCAAAATCCCAATGCCAAATCAATATCAAAAATTAAATATCAAGCACTAAAAGAAATTCTCGTTAGAGAGCAAATACTCTTTGAACGTTTAAAAAATTTTTTCAGAAACTACCAAAAACCGAAAATTGATATTATTGCGGTAACTATTGGGCCGGGATTAGAGCCTTGTTTGTGGGTTGGCGTCAATTTTGCCAAAGCCCTTTCCTTCTTTTGGGAACTACCCGTTATTCCTGTTGACCATATGAAAGCCCATATTCTTGCCAACTGGCTTTCGTTGTCTAATCAAAAGTTAAAAATTTTGTTTCCCGCTGTTTGTTTGGTGGTTTCGGGCGGCCACACCCAATTAGTTTTGATGAAAAATTTTGATCAATATGAGATTATTGGCGAAACCAAAGATGATGCCGCCGGCGAGTGTTTTGACAAAACAGCCCGAACCCTGGGACTCCCTTATCCGGGCGGCCCGGCCATTGCCGCCGAAGCGGCGAAATTCAATGTTCGCCATTCAAAATTCAAAATTCAACTGCCAAGACCGATGATTTATTCAAAAAATTACGACTTCTCTTTTTCCGGCTTAAAAACAGCTGTTCTTTATCATTTTAAAAAACAACCTTCAAAAACAAAAAGGTCTAAAAAATACACCCGGGCAATGGCTTATGAAATTCAAAAAGCAATCAATGATGTTTTGGTTAAAAAAACAATCAGGGCGGCCAAGGATTTTAGAGTCAAAACAATTATTCTTGCTGGCGGCGTGGCTGCCAATGAAGAATTAAGAAAAAGCTTAAAAATCTATAGTTTAGAAACGAAAATAAATTTCTTGGTTCCGCCAAGAAAATTCTGCACCGACAATGCGGCTATGGTTGCTGTGGCCGCTTTTTTCCAGCAAAAAAAGAAAAAAGATTGGCAAAGTTTAGAAGCAAAAGCAAACCTAAAAATCAATTAATTACTATTTCTCTTTCGGCAAAAACCGACAACGATCTACTCCTACTTGTCCCTTATTAAAATATGTTAAGATAATTGATATGAAATTACCCAAAACCTACAATCCAAACAAAACCGAGAAAAAAATTCATCAATTTTGGATGAAGGGAGGTTATTTTACTCCCCAACTTCCTGAAACTAAGACCGGGAAGAAAAAAAGACCTTTTGTAATTACCCTGCCCCCTCCCAATGTTACCGGCTCTCTTCATGCCGGCCATGCTATGTGCGTCATCGAAGACATTATGGCCAGATATCACCGAATGAAAGGCGAGACTACTCTTTTCCTTCCCGGTTTCGACCACGCCTCAATTGCAGTTGAGTATTTAGTTTCAAAACAATTAGCCAAAGAAGGAAAAAGTAAAAAAGAAATCGGTCGGGAAAAGTTCTTAAAAAAAGCGGAAAAATTTGCCAACGATTCAAAAAAATATATCCGAGAACAGCTTCAAAGATTAGGGTTTTCTTTAGATTGGAGTCGCGAAGCCTATACCAAAGATTCGATCCGCTCTTTGGCGGTAAAAGAAGCATTCAAGCGTCTCTACCAAAAAGGATTAATTTATCAAGACGAATACATTATTAATTGGTGCCCGAAATGCAAGACCGCCATTTCTAATCTGGAAAATGTCCACCAAGAGGAAAAAAGCAAGCTTTACTATATCCGCTACGGACCAATTACCGTGGCCACTACCCGGCCGGAAACAATGTTTGCCGATGTGGCCGTAGCTGTTCATCCCCAAAATAAAAAATACCGGCAATACATCGGTCAAAAAGTTCCCCTGCCCCTTACCGGCCGGACCATTCCGGTCATTAAAGATGAATTGGTTGAATTAGAATTTGGCACAGGCGCCCTAAAAATTACCCCGGCTCACGACCCGGTTGATTTTGAAATCGGCAGAAAACACAAATTGCCGGTCAATCTTATGGCTGTTGGTTTTGATGGAAAATTAACAAAATTAACTGGAAAATATGCCGGTTTTTCAGTCGAGGAAGGAAGAAAAGCAGTAATCGAAGACCTTAAAAAGGCAGGGGTTTTGGAAAAAACAGAAAACTACAGCCATATGGTTGGTCATTGTCAAAGATGTAATACCAAAACCGAACCATTAATTTCTAAACAATGGTTTGTCAAAATCAAACCCTTGGCCGAAAAAGCAATCAGGGCGGTAAAAACCGGGAAAATTAAAATCATCCCCAAAAGATTTGAAAAAGTTTATTTTAACTGGCTCAAAGACATTAAGGATTGGTGTATTTCCAGGCAACTTTGGTGGGGCCACAAAATTCCTTTAAAAGGCGTTGATGATGTTTTAGATACTTGGTTTTCCTCTTCGCTCTGGCCCATTTCTGTCTTTGGCTGGCCCGAAAAGACGGAAGATTTTCAATATTTTTACCCCACAACCGTAAGGGAAACCGGTTATGATATTCTTTTCTTCTGGGTGGCCAGAGAAATAATGATGTGCCTGGAAATGACCGGAAAAGCGCCTTTTAAAGTTGTTTATCTCCACGGATTGGTTCGAGATAAAAAAGGAAGAAAGTTCAGCAAAACAAAAGGAATTGGCTTTGATCCCATAGAAGTAATGGAAAAATACGGGACTGATGCTTTAAGAATGGCTTTAATTATGGGCAATGCACCGGGCAATGACCTCAAACTTGACGAGGAAAAAATAAGCGCTTATCGAAATTTTGCCAACAAAATCTGGAATGCTTCCAGATTTGTTTTAACAGACAAAATCGGCCAAATTAATTCAAATTTAAATTCGCTTGATCTACCTCGCAGAATAGAAAACGAAGACGATAAATGGATTTTAAAAGAATTGAAAAAAACCGTTAAGAAAACGACCGAACTTATTGATAAATATCGTTTTGACTTGGCCGCTAAAGAACTTTATCGCTTTTTTTGGCACGCTTTTTGCGACCAATATATCGAAATAAGTAAAAAGCGAAAAAAAGAGGCCTGGCCGGTTTTGCTAACGGTTTTAAAAACGAGTCTGCTTTTGCTTCATCCCTTTATGCCCTTTATCACCGAAGAAATTTACCAAAAATTACCGAACAAAGACAAAGAATCAATCACCATTGCGGAATGGCCAAAGAGCGTCAATCTCAAATTTTAAACCTCAAAAGTCAAAAATATATAGAAAATATAAATTAGAGAATCGAATTTGTTTATGTCTTATATCTTTTATCTTGTTCTCGGCGTTATCCCTAGTTTAATCTGGCTAAGTTTTTATTTAAAAAAAGATGCTCATCCCGAACCAAAAAAAACGGTTTTAAAAATTTTCTTCTTAGGTATGGGGGCGGCGGCCCTGGCCGCTTTAATCGAAAATCTAATTTTAATCGGTCTTTCTCGATCCGGCCTTCTTGGCTCTTTCACTGAAATAGTTTATCTCTTTTTAGGCGTAGCCCTTACCGAAGAATTTCTAAAATACTTGGCTGTAAAAAACAAATATTTTATTGCCAAAAATGGAGTTTTAAGAGAATCGGAATTTGATGAACCGGTAGATGTAATGCTTTATATGATAATTTCTGCTCTGGGATTTGCCGCCTTAGAAAATATTTTCTTGTTCTTTTCCGAAAATCTGCAGTTTCTCGAAACCTTTTTAATCGCTCTTCTCCGTTTCGCTGGAGCAACCTTTCTCCACGCTCTTTGCTCCGGCATTCTGGGTCTCTTTATGGCTTTCTCTTTTTTTGACAAAAAAAGAAAAAGATTTTTTCTAACCAGCGGTTTCTTTATAGCCACCTTGTTGCACGGATTGTTTAATTTCTTTATAATAAAAACAGGGGGAAATTGGCAATTTTTTCTTCCTTTGCTAATGTTGGGAGGACTAGCTGTTTTTGTTTCCCTCGGTTTTAAAAAATTAAAAAAAATGGCGAGTGTTTGTAAGGTAAATCCATGAAACATTCAGCGTGAGAGCCAAAATTCTTCATGCTCGATGTTCCATGTTCTATAACTTATGTCTTTGTTTAAAAAAATCAAAAAAGGGGTAAGACTCAGAGAAAACAAAAAAGAAATTGGCCAATCAGAAACAGAGGCCCAAGAAAAAGAAATAAAAATTGAAGAAGAAAAATGGTTTGAGGCGGAAGGAGAACTGGCTCTTGATGTTTATCAAACAGACGAAGAAATAGTAATTGAAGCGCCAATTGCCGGCGTCAAACCAGAAGATATAGAAATTACTATTGAGCAAGACACCGTCAGCATCAAAGGAAAAAGGGAAAAATCTCGGGAAGAAGAAAAAAAGAATTATCTTATCAAAGAATGCTATTGGGGTTCTTTTTCCAGAGAAATTATTTTGCCGGTTGAAATTGACGGTTCAAGGGCAAAAGCCTCAATCAAAGAAGGTATTTTGAAAATAAGAATACCAAAACTGGAAAGAGAAAAGAAAAGGAAAATCTCAATCAAAGAAGAATAGGTAAATAATTTCAACTTTGGGATTGAAAATCGCTTAAGAAACTGGGTAGATCAATCGAAAAAAACGGTGTTGTCACGCCGTTTTTTTCGTAATCCTATGCCGACAACTCCAACACTTCTTGGTGCCGCGGGGGAGATTTGAACTCCCAACCCATAAAGGGACTGGGTTCTAAGCCCAGCGCGTTTGCCGATTTCGCCACCGCGGCAAATCTAAAACTAAAATAGCCATCAATTTCATCATATCGAGGCAAACATAAATAGACAAGTCCATAAGTATCTTTACCTACCTAAAAAACAAGAGGCAGGGAACAGAAACTTCCCTACCTCAAAATCTTAAAATTCAAACAAATTCAAAACCCTGATATTTCTTTCTCTTCAGATCTGTCCCTGTCTAGTCTTTTGATTCGTTTTGCTCATCATTTATGTCGTTCCAGCCAGAAAATATTTTACGAAACCTGGCAGGGCCTTGGCAGCAAGAGCGCAGGCTAAGCCAATAGCCGCATACATTATTTTATTCCTTCCTGAATTTACTTTGGCTTCAGCTCCGGCGGCTGTCAAAATATCAAAGGCGCCCCACAAGACAAAAATAATCACCAGTGCTATTAGAAAAACAAAAATCCAGTTAGTAACCCAATAAATGGTAGCCAATAAACAACAAAGAGCGCAAGGCGCAGGCTCCTCGCCCTCGTACTCACATACATTGTCGCCTTCACTCCAATGACATTCCGGCATTCCTGGATCTGCGCGCATTATACACCCGCTGGGAAGTTCTTCTTGGGCGGCAACGATTACCGGTAAAAACTGAACCATTAATGAAGCGCTTAAAAGTAAAGCAACTAAAGTTTTCTTTTGCATATTAACATTTTGGATAATTTCTTTGATTTCGACCTTTTATAAACTATTTTTACTCAGGAATATTTCCGATATTTTCACATTCTCCGTCAAAACACACCCAACCACTGGGACACGGTTGTGGTTCTGACCATTCAGGGCAAGGTTGCTCTTCTCGACAAATTCTATAGTGGGTTTCATCGTCACATTTTCTCTCGCCAACAGTACAAGCATCCTCGCATTCACCATTTTCTTCACCGGTTGTTTCCTCTTCGCTCACACCCATGACATATCTCACAAGGGCCACAATTCCTCTGGCAAAAAGAATAAGGGCTAAGCCAATCGCGGCATAAAGGATAATTTTCTGACCAAGCTGGACATTTTTAGGGTTGCCAGCGGCAGTCATAATATAGAAAGCGCCAACCAAAACCATTAAAGGGGTAATGGCTAAACTGACCCAAAAAATAAAATTGGCAACCGCATTAATTAAATCCTGTAAAGTTTTGTATTTAATGGGATTAAGAAATTCAATTTGGGCCAAAACAAATTGAGCCGAAATCAAAAAAATAATTATTGAAAGCAAAACTAAAATTCTTTTATCCATTGTCTTAGTTTAATTTTATTTATTTTTAAAATTTATTCAAGTTTTTTTTTGTTCAAGGTTTTTTAAAAATCAAACCCCAATGAAAAGCGCCGGCTTCAAACTCTTTTTCTAATTCCAAACCCATTTCCTCTACCATTTCCTTTACTTCTTCGGCTGAAACCCTGCCTGTCTTCGGGCCCAAACCACTCCCCTTTCTCCAATCAATTACCAACATCTGCCCTTCTTGTTTTAAAACCCTGGCCGCCTCTCTCAATATTGCTTTTTTATCCTCGGCTTGAAACAAAACATTGGGCACAAGAACCACATCTAAAAAAGCATCGGGCAGAGTAGAGCCGCCTCTTTCTTCTAAATCGCAACGGATTGTCTCCACATTAAAAAGATTCTCGCTGCGTGCCTTTCCTTTAAGAGCCGAAAGAGGCTCCTCTTGAACATCTAAACCGTAAACTCTTCCCTCTTTTAACTTTTTAGCCAAAGAAATGGCAAAATCACCCGAACCGCAACCAAATTCAGCCGCCACCATATCATCGCGCAACTCCAATTTATTCAAAATTTTATTAGGCTCAAGAAAACCTGCCATAAAATATCGAGGGGGTTTGCTTGCTATTTAGATTTTCTCATTGTTTTTTCAGATACAGGTTATCGAGGCCACTTTGTCTCCCTCATCCAATCTCATAATTCTCACCCCCTGGGTATCTCTCCCCATTTTAGAAATACCAGCCGTTTTTACTCTTATCACCTGACCTTTTTGGGAAATTGAAAGAAGATGTCTCTCGGTCCCCTTCAATATCTGACTGGCCACCAACTCGCCTGTTCTTTCAGTAATCTTGGCTGTTTTTATTCCTATTCCCCCTCGTCTCTGAACCTTGTATTGAGAAATCTTGGTCCTTTTACCGTAACCGTTTTCCGTTATCACTAACAAAAATTTTTCTCTTTTTCCGGGTCTCGTCTTTAATTTTTGAGATTTAAGCTCTGAACTTATTATTTCCATCCCCACAACCTCATCTCCCTTTCTCAATCTTATTCCCCTCACTCCAGCCGCCCCTCTTCCCATCGGCCTTATATCTCTTTCTTTAAATCTAATCGCCATTCCCTTCCTGGTCACTAAAACAATATCATCGTTTCCTTGGCTTTTTGAAACCTTTCTTAAAAGATCGCCCCTTTTTAATTTAATAGCAATTAAACCCGTCCTCCTCACTTTCTCAAATTCGGCAAGAGCGGTCTTTTTTATTATACCATTTTTAGTAGCCATTACCAAATATCCTTCTTGCGATTCTTTTTTAGTTAAAGGAATAATTGTCAAAACCTTTTCTTCAGAAGAAATTTCTAAAAAATTCAATAGGCTTTTTCCTTTAGCCGTTCTCTCGGCTTCGGGAATCTCAAAAACCCGAGTCTGAAAAACCTTGCCCGAATCGGTAAAGAAAAGAATGGTATCGTGGGTTTCGGCAAAAATTAAATGTTCAACAATATCTTCATCGACCGTCTTCTGGCCCAAAATTCCCTTCCCTCCCCGTCTCTGAACCTTCAACACCGAAGGTTTCATTCTTTTGATAAAGCCCTTTTGGGTCAGGGTGACCACTGCCGGCTCTTGGGCAATCAAATCTTCAACTGTTATTTCTTTGGCCTTCCGTAAAAAAACTTTTGTTTTTCGACTGTCGCCGTAATTTTGCTGATAATTTTTTAATTCCTTCTTAATAATCTCTTTTATTTTTTTTGAACTTCTCAAAATTGAAGAAAGTTCTTTAACCAATTTTTCTGTTTCTTTTAATTGGCTAATAATTTTCTCTCTTTCTAATTTGGCTAAGGCGGAAAGCTTCATTTCTAAAATGGCATTGGCCTGAACTTCTGTCAATTTGAATTTCTTGATTAAGTTCTTTTGGGCCTCTTTCTTGTCTTTAGAAGCTCTAATTGTTTTGATTATCGCGTCAATTTTTTTAATTGCCTTGGCTAAACCTTCTAAAATATGAGCTTTT
The DNA here is from genome assembly GCA_964438335.1 of uncultured Candidatus Saccharibacteria bacterium. Lineage (GTDB taxonomy): Bacteria > Patescibacteriota > Minisyncoccia > Minisyncoccales > CAYTKG01 > CAYTKG01. Next base: position 19,242 of record CAYTKG010000003.1, read on the forward strand.
TCTTTCGCCTTCCCTAAATCAAACTTTGTTTTCCTCAAAATGACTTCTTTTCGGTGATTGACAAAATGTTCTAAAATATCAGGCAAGCTCAAAACTCTTGGCTGAATGCCATCGGCTAGGGCAATCATATTCAAATGAAAAGTTCTTTGAAGAGGGGTTAATTTATAAAGAACGTTTAAAATTCTCTTGGCCAAAACTCCTTTTTTTAAATCAATTACAATTCTTAAACCTTCTCTGTCGGATTCATCTCTAATATCTTTTGCCCCTTTCAGTTTTTTCTCTTGAATTAATTTGGCTATCTTTTGAATTAAAGCCGATTTTTGAACCCCGAAAGGAATTTCCGAAATCACGATCTGGGTGCTTCTTTTCCCTTCAACAATCTCTGCTTTTCCCCGGATTAAAATTGGGCCTCGCCCTTGAGAATAGGCGACAACAATTGACTTTTGGTCATAAACCACTCCGCCTGTCGGAAAATCCGGCCCCTTAATAAATTGAAACAATTCCTCAGTGGTTGCCTCGGGGTGGTCAATAAAATAAATGGTTGCTTCGCAAATTTCGTTCAGATTATGAGGCGGGATATTGGTTGCCATTCCCACGGCAATGCCAAGACAGCCGTTTAGCAAAAGATTGGGCAAAGGCGCCGGCAAAACTAACGGTTCTTTTCTTGTGCCATCGTAATTTGAACCAAAATCAACCGTATTCTTCTCGATATCCCTAAGCATTTCTTGACCTATCATTGATAGTTTGGCTTCGGTATAACGCATCTGGGCCGGCGGGTCGCCGTCAATTGAACCAAAATTGCCTTGGCCTCTTATCAGGGGATACCTTAAAGAAAAATCCTGAGCCATTCGAGCCAGAGCTCCATAAACTGGAGCGTCGCCATGAGGATGGTATCTGCCCAAAACGCCACCGACCACAGTGGCCGATTTCCGAAATTTTGCCTCGGGTTTCAGACCCATTTCATACATTGTATAGAGAATCCTTCTTTGGACCGGCTTCAAGCCATCTCGAACGTCAGGCAAAGCCCTGGCAATAATTACGGACATTGCATAACTGATATACGATTCTTTCATCTCATTTGTAATTTCCCTGGGCTTGACATTACCAATAATAGAATCTGATTTTTGAGTTTCTTTAGTCATTTTTTCTTAAATTTCTCTTTTTTAATCTAAATCAAAATTTATTTTGGAACGTAAATTTCTATTATTTCTTTAAACTCTTTAAAATTTTCCTCTAAAACTTTCTTTTCTAAACTGATTGTCTTTAAAAAAGAAGAGGTGGCTGGGGTGACCTCCAAGAACTTTTTTTCTCCTAAGTTCTCAAATCTTTGCTTTGTCTTTCTTGCTCCAAAAAACAAAACCGCAAGAATAATTAAGGCCATCAAAATCCCAAAAATAGTCCTTCTCTGAAATTCCGGCAACGCTTGAATTTTCTCAAGGTATTTTTTCATCGGCCTAACAAATAAATGATGAATATTTTTTCATTTCGGAAACCTATCTTAAAATTATCACTCATTAGCCAAAACAATAATTTCTGTCCCGTCTTCTTTTAATTCATTTTTCTTAAAAATTAATTGTTTCTTTCGTTCTGTTTCCTTGGCCCCCATCTCTTTTAAAAATTCTTTCAATTTTATTTTTGACTTTTCTTCTCCGGTCTCGATCGGAACAATTATTTTTGGTTCTAATTGAACGATGATTTTTTGAATCTGTTTTGAAGAAAAGTTTTGACCAAGAAAAATTATCAAGATATCGATTGAGCCTATTTTCTCCAGATGTTCGGCGCTCAATTCTTTTGAATCTATCTCACAAAAAGAACAAACTTTTAACTCTTCTGCTTCAATTGTGTAAACGGTCGCTGTTTTTCCTTCTTCTGTTTGAATCTCTAT
>CAYTKG010000004.1:0-9464 GCA_964438335.1 uncultured Candidatus Saccharibacteria bacterium
AACTCTTCGCTTCGCTCAACACAAGTTACTTCGTCCAGAGCAAACTCTTCACTTTGTTTAAAATTTAAGGCAAACCAAAAAACCGAAATTCTCGGTTTTTAATTTTTCGGTTTTTAATTTTTCAGAAAATCTTTTAGAAAATTAATCACAAATTCAAAAAAACCTCTCCTTGCCTCAGTACCACCGGCTTATCGCCGCTTAAATCCACAATAGTAGATGGTTTGACTTGGCCCAAATCGCCGACGTCAACAATCAAATCCGGCTTTAATTTCTGGTCTTTGAATTGTTCTAAAATTTCTTCTGCTTTAGTTGGGGCCGGATTGGCCGAAAGATTAGCCGAGGTCTGGACTAAGGGAAAATCAATTTTTTCGAACAAGTCGCGAATTAGCTTATAATTAGAAGCTCTTAGACCAATCGTTTTTTTGCCAGCAAAAAGAATCGCGGGTAAATTCCCTTTTCTTTTTAAGATAAAAGTGACCTTGCCTGGCCAGAATTTTCTCAGAAATTTTTCCTGAAATTGATTAACCTCAGCAAATTTTTGAGCCATCTCCGTGTCTTTTACAAACAAGAGCAGGGGCTTGGAAAAAGGTCGTTTTTTAATCCTGAAAATTTTTTTGACTACCCTTTCATGTCGAGCATCGGCAACCAAACCATAAACTGTATCGGTGGGCAAAATCAAAATCTCTCCTTTTCTAAGGGCTTTTTCAATTATCTCGATTATTTTTTCTTGGTTCCCAGAAATTTTTACCTTTTTCATAAATTCTCTAAGGCTAATTTAACGGCGCCGATGACCGGTTCTTTTCTTAATTTTATAAATTTTGCTCCCGGCGCTATTTTTTCGATTTTTTCCTTAACTGTTGCCAAAACTATTTTTGATTTAAACATACCGCCAACCAAAACTAAAGGAAATTCCTTGCTGCCAAGCCCCAATTTTTTAATTACCATCTTTGTTGACAAGGCCAACTCCTTGCCTGCTTCTTTTAAAATCTTTCGAGCAACCTTATCTCCTTTTTTGCTTGCTTTATCGGCAATAATTGAAAAAAGAGGAACAATCTCCATTATTCTTTCTGAATAAACTCTGGTTAAAAATTCTGAAATATTCTCGGCTTTTAAGTCTTTAAAAGCCAAGTTAGTCATCATAGTTTTTGATCCTCTTTCATCTAAATCTCTAAAAATGGCTTGAAAAACTTTTTGGCCGGTCCAAAAAGCAGAACCTTCATCGTTTAACCAACCCCAGCCACCGGCTCGGGCTTCCTTATTTCCCCGCCAGCCGCGAACAATACAGCCGGTACCGGCAATAATTAAGACACCGTCTTTTTCCTCGGTCCCGGCCCGAAAAGCAGCAATTTGGTCGCTACCGATTGCCAGTTTTCCCTCTAAAAGCTGACTGATTTTTTTTCGTTTTAAAATTTCTTTTTTGAATTGCCAACCCAATCGGGGCTGTTCTTCAATCGCCGCCAGACCAATAAAAGTTGACAAAACTCTGCCTTTTCTTAAAACCTTTTTAATGGCTTGGGCTACGTTCTCAGCCGCTATTTCCGGCCTTACATTTCTGGGCGAAGCCGGGCCAGCCCTGGCCATTTTTAGAATCCTTCCATTGAAATCGGCCAAGGCGGCCACCGTTTTTGTCCCGCCGCCGTCAACGCCGATAAGATAACTTTTCTTCTTGTTCTGGCTGCTCTTTTTTGTTCTTTTCTCGGGCATCAATTATTCTTTATTTGCTATTTGATTAACAATGAAATCAATCTTTCTCTGATCCCTAGCCCTCCTTGAATACTTCTTGGTCAAACCCTTAGCCATTTCTAAAACCGTTTCTGAGATTTTTCTTTTCCCGTAGTCCCTTACCAAAGTAGTCGGTCCGGGATAATCTCTAAGCTCTATCAGAACATCGCTTTTTTGGGTCAGCGATTTTATTTTAAGATTTTCTTCATGATCTCGGCCAACAACAATTTTGGTTTTATCTGACCAAAAATGTCTGCCGATTTTCAAAAGTTCGATATCGTTCGCTCCGCTTTCCGGATATTTTTCAAAAAGCTCTCTTAGCCTTTTTGAAAATTCAGGGTCGGTTAAAAGACAACCGCCAGCCGGAGTAGGATAAAATTGAATTTGCCATTTCTTAGCCAAAGCCATTTGTCTCCTTCTTGAACGGCCGGAAATAGCGAAAAGTTTTTCCCGCTTAACCCAACCTTTTTCTTCGGGAACGGTTTTGGGTAGTAATTTGGCCGAAAGCGGCCTTAAAAGAAATCCGGTCAATGACAATTCCTTTTCAATAATCCCCAAGGCCTTTCGGTTTTGGCTCATTGGTCTTTCTCCCAAAACCTCGCCGGTGGCAATAAAATTATAATTTTCTTTTTCCATTATCTGTTTTGCTTTTTTAAGCATTAAAAGATGACAATCAAGACAAGGATTCATTCCTCGGCCATAACCATATTTGGGCTTTTTAACCATTTGCAAATGTTCCTCGGAAAAATCAACTGTTTTAAGAGGAATATTTAAGGCCTCGGCCGCTATTTTTGCTTTTTTCCCATTAAAGAAATAGCTTTCGAAAGAAACGGCAGCAATCTCTACGCCTTGTTCTTGAAGAATTTTAACGACCAAAATTGAATCTAAGCCACCGGAAAGTAAAACTAAAGCTCTGATTTTTGTATACTTCATTATATAAAAGAGAAAACAAAAGAAAAATAAATCGAGCGAGAAATGTATCTCCTCTAAAATTAAATTAAAGAAAGAAGAACTTTGGAGACCTTTTCTGGGTCATGTTCAATCGGTCCTTTATCAAGGATTAAATTCTCGCCAATAAATTTCTTCCGGGGCAATTTTTTGTTTATTTCAACCATTGTTAATAATTCCGGATGTTGTTTTTTGTATTTTCGAAGTCGTTTAGACGAAGGCAAAGAATGGTTGTAGAGAACAAAATCTAAGCGCCCGCCGAGCCATTCTTCAATTTGATTGGCGAAATCTAAAACAGAAAACCCATTCGTCTCCCCATACTTGGTCATCAAATTGGTCAAATAAACCTTTCTTGCCCGGCTTTTCAAAATAGCTTGGGCAACACCTTCCACCAAAAGAATTTGAGCCAAGGTAGAGTACAAATCACCTGGGCCAATCACAATTAAATCAGCTTGTTTCAAAACCCGAAGAGTTTTAAGATAAGCCCGAGCCTTAGGTTCTAAATAAATTTTTTTAATTTTTAAACGGCCATTATGTTTAGGCAGATCGATATTGGTTTCTCCCCTAATCACTTCTCCATTTTCTAAAACGGCAAAGAGATCTGATTTATCCAATGTTACCGGCAAAACCTGGTGTTTTACCTTCAGGATTTTTTTTAATTCAGCGATTGTTTTTTCATAATCATTGGTACTCAGTTCTAAAGCGGTAATCAAAAGATTGGCTAAATTATGGCCGGCTAACTCACCGAATTGAAAACGATAATTAAAAAGTTTCTCCATTACCGGAGAAACGTTAGCCAAAGCAATCAAGGCCCTTCTGATATCGCCGGGAGATAAAATGCCGTAATCATTCCTTAATCTTCCAGAGGAACCGCCCGAATCAAGCATGGCGCAGATGGCTGAAATTTCCACCGGATAGTTTTTGAGGCCGGCCAAAACTGCTTTAGGCATAGCATTACCTCCTCCCAAACAAACAATTTTCTTTTTTTCTGGCATTAGAATTTTTCAGTCGTTGATTTTGCCAATTCTAAAGTTTTTAAGTTTAAGCGAAGATATTTCTTGTTAATTACTCTCTTAACTGCCTCTTGAATTGATTCTATCTGAAGAGGAATTAATTTCCTGGTGGCGGCAAAACCAATCAAAAAAATACCGGCTAAAATTTCTTGGCCAAACGCCTCTCGGCAAAACTTTGAAGCCTCAACAAAATAAACCTTCCCCGAAATTTTTTTAAACTTCCTTAAGATTTCTTTTTCGGAAAGTCCGTTCGAATAAGGAATAAATTTTTTGTTGACCAAAAAAATAGTGCCTTTGTTAATAAAAGAAGAAGCCCTAAGCCCTTCGCAGATTTCCAAAGCCAAAACCATATCTGCTTGGCCCGAGGAAATTAAAGGAGAATAAATTTCTTTGCCGCTTCTTAACGGACTTTTGAAACCAATACGAAGATGGGCCCGAACACTGCCCCCTCTTTGAGAAAGACCATGGAGTTCCGAAGTTCTAACCTCGCGACCCTCAATCAAGGCCGCCTCGGCTAAAATTCTCAACAAAGTAATTATACCCTGACCGCCGACACCGGCAATAATGATATTAAAGCTCTTTTTCTTCATAATGTTTTTTTTCACAATCGTAGAAAATGAATTATCTGATAAATTTACAGGGATAACGACTGATAATTACCGAAACTTCTTTCTTTTTTAGAAATTCCTTAATTGTTTTAATCATTGCTTTTTGATCAAGAGGACTAATTACTTTTAAATTCTTCACTCCGCAAGCAGAAACCACTTCTTCGATTTTTACTGTTTGACCAGGATTGGGCTGTTGGCCGGTCATAGCTGTAATCTGGTTATCCATAATAATAATTAAAGGGTTTGATTGATTAAAAACAGCATTGATTAAAGCGGGAATGCCGGCGTGAAAAAAAGTTGAATCGCCAATCAAAGCAATTAATTTCCGTTTTGAATCCGACCGGAGAGCTTTCTTAACGCCATGAGCAATACCAATTGAAGACCCCATACAGAAGAGATAATCTTGGAGATCAATTATAGGAGAGCCGGCCAGCATATAGCAACCAATGTCGCCGCCAAAAACCACCTCCTCTTTTTTAAGCCCGCTTTCCTCAATTCCTTTTTTAATGGCAGCGAAAGCCAACCAATAAGGGCAACCAGGGCAGGGCTGAGGAAAACGTTTGGGAAGTTGAATTTTGAATACCGGCTGTCGAAAGTTAAGTTTTCTATCGGTAAATTTAACCAAAGCTGATAAAACTTTGTCAGGGTCTAATTCACCAATAGGAGACAGTAAATCTTGCCCGTAAATTTTAAGGTTTGGATTAACTTCTTTCGCCATTCTTGTTATTGCCTCTTCAAGAAGAGGTTCCAGTTCCTCAATAACCAGGACTTTTCTTAATTTCTTAAGGAATTTTTTAATCTTTTCTTCAGGCAAGGGGTAAAAAAAACCAAGTTTCAAGGCCGGCAAAGAAATTCCGAGTTCTTTTTGGGCCTCCATTACATACAAATAGGAAACTCCGGAAACAATGATGCCGAGGCTTCGATTTCCAACCCTCAACTTTCGGCCCTCAACGATATTGATTTTGTTTTTTTCAGAAAGCTCTTTTATCTTTTCAATCTTTTTCCAAAGTTCTTCTTTCATCTCTAATACTCTTGGCGGCATGGTAATAAATTTCCGGGGATCTTTTTTAAATTTTCCCTGAAAGGGTTTTAAAGATCTCAATTCGCCTAAAACCACTGGCGCTCGCTGATGAGCGACCCTGGTAGTAATTCTGACTAAAACTGGAATTTTAAACTTTTTAGAAATCTCAAAGGCCAGCTTGGTAAAATCTTTACATTCTTGAGGATCGGCTGGCTCTAGAGTGGGAATGTGGGCTAAATAAGAAATAATCCTGGAATTCTGTTCTGATTGGGCCGAACTATGACAGGAAGGATCGTCAGCAACCACGATTACGGTAGGACCAAGAGAACCGGCATAAACAAAAGGAAGCAAGGCGTCTTGACAAACATTTAAACCAAAATGTTTCATCGCGACCAGGGTTTTCAGACCAGAGAAACTAGCGCCCATTGCTGTTTCCAAAGCCACTTTTTCATTGACAGAATATTCAAAATAAAAGCTGTTTTTGCTTTTTGAAATTTGGGATTTGAGATTATAAAAGGTATTACCAATTTCTGAAGCAGGCGTGCCGGGATAGGTGGAGACAAATTGAACGCCGGCCTCTAAAGCGCCCCGGACGATTGCTTCGTTGCCCAAGAGAATTATCTTTTTCCCTTTTTTCTTTGATAAAATTTCTTCCATAGATTTAATTAACAACCATTATTGGTTAATTTTAAAAATCCTCAAGTGCCTTCCTTCCAACTTTCAAGATATTTTTTCTGCTCAGCGGTTAATCTGTCTATTTTTATATCCATTGCTCTTAATTTCATTGCTGCCACCGCCTCGTCAATCTCCCGGGGAACCTCGTAAACCTGAGGGGCTAACTTCTTATAATTCTGAGTAATCCAAGCACAAGTTAGGGCTTGATCGGCAAAAGATAAATCCATAACTGAAGAGGGATGGCCTTCGGCAGCCGCCAAATTAACCAATCTACCTTCTGCCAACAAATAAATTTTCTTGTTGTTTTTTAAAGTATACTCATCGACGTCGCTTCTAATTTTTCTTTTCCTTTTCGCCAGACTTTTCAAATCAGGCAAAGATATCTCAACATTAAAATGGCCCGAATTAGCTAAAATAGCTCCGTCTTTCATTACTTCAATATGTTCTTTTCTTATTACTCTCTTGTTTCCGGTGGCAGTAATAAAAATATCTCCCTTTTTTGCCGCCTCTTTCAACGGCAAGACCTTAAATCCGTCCATTGCCGCTTTAAGGGCCCTTAGAGGATCAACTTCGACAACGAGTACTCTTGCTCCCATTCCTCTTGCCCTCCGGGCGACACCGGAACCACAATAACCATATCCGCAGACAACAAAATCCCTGCCGGCAATCATCACGTTCGTTGCCCGAAGAAGGCCGTCAATGGTACTCTGGCCCGTTCCGTAGACATTATCAAACATTCTCTTGGTGGGAGTATCATTAACCGCTATCACCGGATACTTTAAGGCCCCGTCAGCAGCCATCGCTCTCAACCTAATCACGCCAGTAGTCGTCTCCTCTTGGCCGGCGTAAATATTTCTCAACAAAATCTGCCTCTGACTATGGATAGTGGAAATAAGATCAGCGCCGTCATCCAGGGTAATATTAGGTTCAAAATCCAAAACCTGGTTAAGGCACCAGTAATATTCCTTTTGAGTTTGATCTTTCCAAGCAAAAACAGAGATTTTCTCGTCTGCCAAAGCAGCGGCAACATCGTCTTGAGTAGAGAGCGGATTAGAGGCGCAAAGAGCAACAGTGGCTCCGCCCGTCCTTAGCGTTTTAACCAAAACCGCGGTCTCCTTGGTTACATGAAGACAAGCGGCAATAGTCAATCCCTTAAAAGGTTTTTTCTTTTTAAATCTTTTTCTGATTGCTAAAAGCACGGGCATATGTCGCTCAGCCCATTCGATTTTCAATCTTCCTTCCCTGGCTAAAGAATAACTCTTAACTTTAAAGTCCATAAATGTCTTTTTTATTTTAAAATTTTAAATGAATTAAATAAAGATTTCTCGACCCTAGAAATTTCTTATTCTACTGTCACCGATTTAGCTAAATTGCGCGGCTTATCAACGTCCCGACCCCGCAAAAAGGCTACATAATAAGCAAAAAGTTGCAGGGGAATAACGTTTAGAATAGGAGTAAAAATCTCTAAAGTCGGAGGAAGATAAACAACGTCGTCAACCAGTTTTTTAATTTCTCGATTGCCGCTGGTGGCCACGGCAATAACCCGACCGTTCCGGGCTTTAATCTCTTCAATATTAGAAATCATTTTTTCATAAGTCGAATCAGAAGGCGCTATTGCTAAGGTGGGAAAATTTTTGTCAATTAAGGCAATTGGACCGTGTTTCATTTCTCCGGCAGGATAGCCTTCAGCGTGAACGTAGGAAACTTCTTTCAGTTTCATCGCCCCCTCTAAGGCAATTGGAAAATTGTACTTCCGGCCGATAAATAAGAAATGGTCGAAATTTTTGTATTTTCTTGCCAGTTTTTCAATTAAGAAGGACTTGCTTAAGACAGTTTCGATTTTTTGAGGAATTTCCCTGATTTCCCGGATAAGTTCTTGGCCAACCGTTTTAGACATTTTCCGTTGACGACCCAAAAACAAAGTCAAAAGAATCAAAACGGTTAGTTGAGAAACAAAGGCCTTGGTACAGGCAACGGCAATTTCTGGCCCAGCATAGTTATAAACACCGGCGGCGGCCTCCCGGGCAAGAGACGAACCAACCACATTAACGATTGCCAGGGTCAAAATCCCTTCATTTTTAGCTTTTCGAAGAGCGGCCAAAGTATCGGCCGTTTCTCCTGACTGAGAAATAGCCAAGAAAGCAATTTTTTCCTTCGAAAATATTTTTTTATAACGGAATTCGGAACCGTATTCAACCTCTACCGGAACGCCGGCATACTCTTCTAACATATACTCGCCAACTAAGCCGACAAAATAGGAACTGCCGCAGGCAGAAATAATTATTCTTTTGATTCTCTTTAACTCTTCCCCAAACGCTTCCAAGCCTCCCAATTTAGCCCGTCCCTGCCCCAAAATCAGCCTTCCCCGGATAGCATTTCTCACCGCCTCTGGAGTTTCAAAAATCTCTTTGAGCATAAAATGGGGAAAACCCTCTTTTTGGGCTTCGGCTATTTTCCAGCCAAGTTCTTCAGTTTTCTTTTCAACCCGATTTTGATTAAAATCAGTGATAGAAAAACCAGAAGGAGTCAAAACAGCCATTTCACCGTCGTCAAGATAAATAATTTTTCTGGTTAAACCAATAAGAGCGGTTGGATCAGAGGCAACAAGATATTCTTTCTCCCCCAAGCCAATTAAAATAGGGGAAGAATTCCTGGCTATCACCATTTTCCCGGGATCGTCTCTGGCAATAATGACTAAACCATACGTTCCTTTAACAAATCTTAATGCTTTTTGAACGGCCCCTTCTAAGCTTCCCTTAAAAAATTTTTCAATTAAATGAGCAATAACTTCAGTGTCTGTCTCCGAAGAAAAACGATGGCCCTCCCTAATTAACTTCTCTTTTAAAATTTTATAATTTTCAATAATGCCGTTGTGAGCCAAAAAAATATTTTGGGCGCAGTCAAAATGAGGATGGGCGTTAGCCAAAGTTACCTTGCCATGGGTAGCCCACCTTGTTTGGAAAATAAAAGGACTACCTTCAATTCTCGTCTTCCTTAATTTCTTTTCTAAATTTGCTATTCTGCCAATTGCTTTTAAAAAAAGAATTTTTTGGTTCTGATGGCTAAAAACGGCCATTCCGGCTGAATCATAGCCTCGGTATTCCAGTCTTTTCAAACATTCTAAACCAAACTGCGGATTTTTTCTTTTGCCAATATAACCAACAATACCGCACATATTTTTTCCGCCTAGTTTCGGTCAGTTTTTAATTTAACCTGAGGGTCCAAAATAACTGAAGTGACTGAATCACAAAACTAAACCACAAAATTAACTAATTTGTCTTTAACAAAGATTGTCTTTTTAATTTTTTTATTGTCAAGCCATTTTTTAATTTTGGCTGAGGCGGAAGCAATTTCAACCGCTTTCTTTTCGGAGAGGCCCGAAACTACCTCTATTCTATCCCGCACTTTGCCGTTAATCTCGACAATTAAGGTAATTTTCTTTTCTTTGGCCAGATTCGGGTCGTATCGAGGCCAAGC
>CAYTKG010000004.1:9564-19385 GCA_964438335.1 uncultured Candidatus Saccharibacteria bacterium
GCTTCTTTTTGGGCTTCGGTTACGGCAAATCGCCAAAACCTTTCCAAAAATTTTCTTGCGCCTTTAATCCCGGCCGTGCTCCAGGGAAAAATCCCGTCATAAGGACCGATAAAAGCCAAATAAACTCTTAAACTATCGGCCCCAAATTTTTTGATCATTTCTTCTGGATTAATCACATTTCCTCTTGACTTTGACATTCGTTGGCCATCCTCCCCCAAAATTACGCCGTGGACTTTCCTTTGTTGATAAGGTTCTTTGCCGGGAACAACGCCGATATCGTTCAAAAATTTATGCCAAAATCTTGAATACAAAAGATGAAGAGTGGTATGTTCGGCTCCGCCCAGATAGAGGTTAACTGGTAGCCAGTATTTCAATTTTTTGAGAGCCGCTAATTCTTTGTTGTTGTCAGGATCGCAATATCTTAAAAAATACCAAGAAGAACCAGCCCAGTTAGGCATAGTATCTGTTTCCCTTTCGGCTTCGCCACGACAGCAAGGGCACTCGGCTTTTATCCATTCTTTAATCTCGGCCAAGGGGGATTTGCCCGTGCCCGTGGGCTCATATTTTTCAACCGCCGGCAATTCTATGGGTAATTCTTTTTCAGAAACGGGAAACCAGCCGGCTAAGCTCTCTTTAAGATCCCGACTGATCTGCCATTGACTATTCAATGTCTGCCACTTCTTTCCTTCTTCGCTGTCCCAAAAGCTGATTCCCTTTTTGGCGCAGGCCGGACAGAAAACCATGGGAATCGGCTCCCCCCAGTAATGCTGCCTGGAGAATATCCAATCTCTTAAATGATATTCAACTGATTTTTTGGCTAAGCCTTTTTTTTCAAGAAATTCGCCAATTCTTTTTCTAGCCGTCTCGGATTTCATTCCTGTAAACCTACCTGAGTTAATAAGAATTCCTTCGCCCGTGTAAGGGCCTGCCCCAACTTGGTCAGAAATTACCAGAGGCGCTTTTTGAGGCAGAGATTTTCTCTCGGCCTTAATGACTTCAATAATAGGTAAATTGTGTCTTTTGGCAAAATCAAAATCTCGTTGGTCGTGGGCCGGAACCCCCATAATTGCGCCTGTACCATAAGTCATCACCACAAAATCAGCCACAAAAACGGGAATTTTTTTGTTGTTAATCGGATTAAGGACAAAAGAACCGGTAAAGACGCCGGTTCTTTCCTTGGTTTCCGAAATTCTTTCCAGTTCCATTTTTTTGCGGCTTTGCCTGACATAATCTTCAACCCTTTTCTTGTATTCGGGCTTCGTTAGCTTCTCAACCATTTGATGTTCTGGCGCCAAAACAAAAAAGGTCACTCCAAAAATAGTATCTGGTCTGGTAGTAAAAACGGGAATAGAGCCTTTTCTTCCAGCTAAAGGAAAGTTGATTTCTGTCCCCTCAGAGCGGCCAATCCAATTTCTCTGGGAGGCCACCACTGATTCGGGAAAATCAACCAAATCAAGTTCGTCGGCCAGCCGGTCAGCGTATTGAGTAATTTTTAACAGCCATTGACTAATTTTTTTCTTTTTAACGCCAGCGCCGCATCGTTCACATTTATTATCAACTACTTCTTCATTGGCCAGACCTATTTTGCAGGAAGGACACCAATTAATATCCATTTTCTTTTTATAAGCGAGACCGCGCTTAAAGAGCTGTAAAAATATCCATTGAGTCCATCGATAGTAATTGGGGTCGGTAGTATTAATTTCTCTATCCCAGTTAAAAGCAAATCCTAGTCGTTTCATCTGGTTGCGGAAATTGTCGGTGTTTCGTTTGGTGGCTACAGCCGGATGAATGCCCGTTCGAATAGCATAGTTTTCAGTGGGCAGGCCAAAAGCATCCCAGCCCATTGGATAAAGAACGTTTTTCCCTTCCATTCTTTTTTTTCGGGCAAAAATATCCATAAGATTAAAAGTAAAGGCATGACCCACATGAAGACCCTCACCTGATGGATAGGGAAATTCAACCAAAGCATAAAATTTTTCTTTTTTAGAAAAATCAACAGCCCGGGGCGGTCCTTCTTTTTCCCATTCTTTTAGCCATTTTTGCTCAATTTTTTGAGGATTGTATTCCATTATTTTGGAAACCTATTTAACTCCCTCTTTCATTTATTTTATCCAAGCTCTTTATTTGACATCTTTATTTTATCTTAGAGAAAAACTTTTGTCTAATCACCAGCGCAAACCAATGCTTTCTTTTTTCTACGGGCTTTTTCCCAATACAAATGCCCTGGTTTCCAATCAGCTCGTTAGAGCCGATTTTCCGCCAGGGCAATTTTATATTATTAAAAGAAAAAATGTTTGTCAAGGGTTTATTTTAGGAAACAAGGCCTTTTCTTTCTTAATTTTAAAACGCCAAGGTTTCTTGTCTTTTTCAATTCCCAACTGAACAAAAATTTTCCTTGAAGTTTCCGGCAAAAAAGGCTTCAAAAAAGAAGCGATTTGAACCAAACTGGCCAGAAGATTCTTTAAAACTTGCTGGTCATTCCTTTCCCAAGGACGCTCCCTTTCAATATACTGATCGCAATAAGTAATTAGTTTCCAAATCGCAGCCAAAGCATTATTAAATTTAAACTCGGCCATTGATTGTTCAAATTTTTCTGAAATCTCTTTAAATAAATCATGAAATTGAAACGAAGCCTCTCCTTCTATCTCTCCCCGAAAAGCCTTCTCAGCCATAGTTAAAACCCGACTAACTAAATTGCCCAAACCCTTGGCCAAATCTGAATTATATCTTTCTTCTAATCTCTCGAAAGTGAAATCTCCATCCTGAAAAGGCGAGATTTCTCTCAAAAGAAAATACCTTACCGGCTCAGCCCCGTATTTTTTTGCCAATTCAATAGGGTCAACCTGACTGCCTAAGCTTTTTGACATCTTCTGACCGCCGGCAGTAATATATTCATGGACAAAAATACTCTTGGGCAAGGGGAGGCCAGCCGAAAGAAGCATGGCCGGCCAATAAACAGCATGAAAACGAATAATCCCCTTACCAATCACATGGATATCGGCTGGCCAATATTTTTCAAAAAGCCGGGTATCTTCGGTGCCGTAACCCAAGGCAGTAATATAATTGCTTAAGGCATCATACCAAACATAAACAATCTGACTTCCATCATCCGGCACTGGAATGCCCCAACCCTTCATTCGTTCTGCCGGCCGGGAAATACTGAAATCATCCAGGCCTGAATTAATCAAGCTTAAAATCTCATTTTTCTTAACTTCGGGAACAATTCTAAGTTCATCGCTTTCAATTAATTCTTTCAACCTTCCTTGATATTTCGAAAGACGAAAAAAATAATTTTCTTCAGAAATTTTTTCCGGCGGCTTTAAATGCTCGGGACAAAGACCATTTTTTAAGTCCTTCTCGGTTACAAAGGCCTCGCACCCAAGACAATAATAGCCGCTGTATTCTTTTTTGTAAATATCGCCAGCCCGCTCGCATTGCTGCCAAAGTTTAATCACTCCGGGCCAATGTTTCTTTTTGTCTGCCGTCCGGATAAAATCGGTATTAGAAATATTCAAAAGAGTAATCATTTCTTTAAAACGACTCACATTTCTGTCAATAAATTCTCTAACCGGAAGATTTGCTTTCTCAGCGGCCAAGACGTTTTTCTGGGCATTCTCGTCTGTTCCGGTTAAAAAGAATACATCGTCACCCAAAGACCGATGATATCTTGCCAAAACATCGGCTTGAATTTTTTCTAAAGCATGGCCAAGATGGGGTTCGCCATTAACATAATCAATAGCAGTGGTGATATAAAATTTTGCCGCCATATTATTGCTCAATTAATTTGTTGTTTAATCTCTGCTCCCCTTTTTTCTTCCAAGAGACCTTTTGAAAATTCGGTAAGAGCGCCTATTAAGGGCACGGTTAAAATTGCGCCCAAAAAGCCAAAAAGTTTGCCGCCTATGGCCAAACTTACTAAAATCAAAACCGGCGAAAGGCCAACAAATTTCTTGGTAATGAAAGGGGTAATAAGATTATTTTCAATTTGCTGAACAATCGTAAAAGCAATGACCGCAAAAACGGCTTTGGTAAACGAATCCAAAGCAAGAACGACGAAAATCAAAAAGCTGGCAAAAATGGGTCCTAAAATAGGAACAAAATTTAAGGCGCCGGCAATAATAGCCAATAAAAGCGGGTATTTTGTTTTGAAAAGATAAAAGCCAATAAAAGAGGAAATACCAACAAACAAGCAGGAGCAAAGAGAGGTTAAAAACCAAAGACCTACTTTGCGACGGCATTTCTGCCAAAGAGCAAGAACAAATTCTTCTTTTTCTTCGGGAAAAAGAAGAATTAAATTCTTTTCAACGCTTCTTCCTTCCAAAGAAAGAAAAATCGCAATTGAAATCACAAAAACAGTGGAACTAATGCCGCCAAAAATAGAAAAGAGAACCGTAAAAATATTAACTGTCATTGCTTCGATTATCTTTTCCAAAACATCAACAAAACTCTCTGCTTCTTTAAACGCCTGAACGCCCAAGCTTTTAAAGGCAGGGGAGATTTGTTCAAAATAAACCGGGAAAAGGCCAACAAATTGACGAATTTCAACAATAAACCGCGAAGCCGGCAGATAAATCAACAGGGAAATAAAAGAAAAGGCAAAAACATAGACCAAAACAACGGCCAAAAGTCTCGGGATTTTTCTTGCCAGAAACCTTATCGGTGTCTCAAAAAGAAAAGAAATAACTAAGCCAAAAATAAATAAAACCAAAATATCTCTTATCAAAAAAATAAGGTAGACGCAAAAAACAGCTAAGGAGACTCTTAAAATTGTTCCCCAAGAAATTTCCAAACTCCTATTTTCCATAATTTTAAGCTCTTATTTTTAAATTTTTAACAGATTCATTAGTTTCTTTTTGTCTTTGGAAGGACCAATCAGGGCTAAATTCAAATTTTCCGGCGCAAAAATTTCCTGACTGATTTCCCGAATATCTTTTGAGGTCACTCGATCAATCTTTTTTAAAATTTGTTCCGGGGTCAATATTTTATTTTCTAAAAGCTCCTGAGTTCCGTAAAAAAGAGCCTGGTCCTCAGAACCCTCTAGTTTTAGGGTTAAAGATCCTTTTAAATAATCTTTGGCCTTCTGCAGTTCCGAATTTTTAATTTTCTTCTCTTTAAGGGCCCGGTATTCTTTTAGAATTAAATTAATCGCCTTTTCTAATTTTTGATTGGCCACCCCGGCCGAAGTAACCAAATAACCTGTATCAGTATAACTCTGGGCAGTGGTATTTATATAATAAGCAAGCCCGGCTTTGACTCTCACCGAATTAAAAAGACGAGAACTCATCATCCCGCCTAAGAGAACGGCTAATATCAATTGGCTGTATTTTCGAGAATCTTTTAAGCCATAACCCCTCAGGCCCAAACAAAGATGAGTTTGATCGGTCTTTTTGGAGTAAAGCAAAACTTGGGGTTTTGTTTGTTTTTCCACCACCTCAATTTTGGGGACGGGCTTAGTTTTTCTCATTTTCCCAAAATACTCCTTTGTCTTTCTTTCTGCCAAAGCCGAATCAATATCGCCGGTTACACAAACAATGGTATTTTGGGGACAATAATGTTTTTTTAAATAATCTAAAAGATTTCTTCTTTTTAACTTTATTATATTTTCCTTCTTTCCCAGAATAGGCCAACCGGCTGGCTGATCTCCATAAAGCAATTCCTCCCATAAAGTCCAGATATAATTTGTTGGCGTGTCTAAATACATATTAATTTCCTCTATAATCACTTTTCTTTCCTTTTGGATTTTTCTTTCCTCGATTTTTGAATTTAGAAAAATATCAGCCACCCAGTCCAAAGCCAAATCCAAGTAAGAAGAGGAAACCTTGGCCCAATAGCCGGTGTATTCTTTGCCAGTAAAGGCATTATAAGCTCCGCCGACCCTGTCTAATGTTTCGGCAATTTTTAGCTGGTTTGGTCTTTTTCTCGTCCCCTGAAAAAACATATGTTCTAAAAAATGAGAAATTCCATTCTCTTCCCTTTTTTCGTGTTTTGAACCGGTCGCTACCAAAACCAAGACCGTTACCGCTTTTGTTCCTCTAACCGGAGCGGTAATAATTCTTAAGCCATTAGCAAGTTTTGTTTTCTTAAACACAATTCTTAGGCTACCGATGGAGTTTCTCTTCCCATCGGTAGGCGTATCTAAGATTCACCTTATATTCAGAAATTTGACCATCTTTTATGTCTACCGTCCAACCTACAATTTTCACTCCAGAAACGTTTTGTTTTTGTTTTGAAATTTTTTTAACCGCTTCTTGCAAAGCGTCCTCGAAGCTATTGGAAGACACGGCAATCATTTCTTTTATTTTTATTAAAGGCATGAATTTTTACTTATTTAACTTTAACAACGATCGGCCTTTATTTTAGTTTTAATTTTCTCTGCCTAAAAAGATTAATGGTTTCTAAGGCCCTTTTTCGACCCGTCTTGGTAAGAGTAAAATTCTCTTTTGGTCCTCCTAGAATCATTTTTTTTCTCCGCAAAGCTCTTAAGGGCCTGTCTAATTTTTGAGAATCCGGCCATTGGCAATACTTGGCTAAACAAAACTTCTGGGGGAACAAATCAAAGCTTTTCTTTAACAAATCTTCGAAACCGATTTTTTTGTTGGCCCCGTTTAAAAAATAGAAAGAAACCAAAATCAGATCAGAAATGCTTGCTTTTTCGTAAATTTCTCTTGGCCAAGATTTCTTCATTTTTAATTTTTTGTTAATCCCTTTTCTAAAGCCGCCGCCTGAACGATCCTTGCCGAATCAAAACCAGCCTTAACTCTCTTTCTAACCAATTAAAGCACCCAAAATCGTGACTAGACAAAGTCGAAGAAAAAGAAGCTGGAACTCCACGAGCTTAACCTAAATAATACCTATGAAAAAGAATGGGCTGGTTAAAAATTGAAAAAATCGCTCATTTCTCTTCACCTAATATTAGGCTTTGTCTCTACAATTTATAGACCTTGTATCCCTCTCTTACCTTCTGATTAACTTTTAGGCCAATTACATCTCCGGTTTGAGCCGTTTCTATTTTTTCGTGCTCGGATTCCATCGATTCTACCGTCTGTTCGAAATCGGTTTCGGTCCCGCCAACAATCCGAATTCTATCGCCCGTTTTTAGAGTATCATCAAGCTTAATTACAGCAACGCCAATATTATCAAAGTAATGAGTAACCTTTCCAATTAATTTTTCTTCCTCAATTTTCTCAAGCTCTTGGGTCATAAGTTTGAATTAATTTTGACGACCTTTAATCAAAATCGAGAGTAAAAATTCTTTTTTCGACAAAAAACGTTCTTTGTCAAACCAAGGTTATGCCTGTCTTCAAGATTAGCGGAAATCTATTGCTCTGAAGGAAATTGTTTTTTTTCTTCTTTAATTGCCTGGCAGATTTTTTTGATTAAAACTTTAGGGTCTTTTTCGTAGATAATTCTTCCCGGTCCCTTATGAGCATTTTCCACAATCCCTCTAATAATATCGGCTGCCCCGCCTGTTCCTTCCAAGACGCCAATTAAACGGTTGTCCTCAAAGCAAATCGTAAATTCATTTAGGGTGCCCATGCGGCCGCAAATAAAAATCACCGCATCAGCCATTCTCATTAACCAGACATTCCTGGCCGAAAACCCATAGCCGGTATAAAAAATAAAATCAAAATTGTCGACAGGAAAACCGTATTTCTCAAAATGTTCTTTCTTGGAAATGGCCGGCGAAACACCAATGGAAAGACCGCCTGCCTCTTTAGCGCCTTTAGCCGCCTCATAGGGCATTCCCCAGCAGGCACCGGTAATGACCACTCCGCCATGAAGAACAATTTGCCTACCTATTTCCCGAGCTTTTTCCGCTGCTCCCTCCAAACAATGGCCGGTCATCTCGGCACCAGAAACGCAAATTTTGTATTTCTTTCCCTTATTTTTATTCATTGTCTTTTTTATTACACCAATTATATCAAAATCTTTTTCAAAAACCCAGCCCCCCTTTTTCAGGGGGACTGGTGGAGGGGGATCGGTATGGCAAGGGAGATTAAGTCCTTTGAACTAAAACAGGCAAATGAATCAGCGGACGTCCCTTAATCCCTTCTCGCCACGCCTGATTGCCTTAGGAGAATTATCTCCGCACCCCCTCGTTTTATTTCTAAAACCAAAATCAATCTTTGTCAAGATCTGCTAACCGAAATTTAATCTTTTAAGATATCGTTTGAGTATTTTGTTTTAAGCGCTTAAATTTAAAAACGCCTCTTCAAAGGAACGGCTCTTAGCTCAAAATAAACGGCATTGGGATCAAACAATACTTTTCTTGATTTTTTAGGTCTTACCATAATTCTCTGCGAATTTTTACAAATATACGAATTATTTCTTTCTTAGCTTTTAAATTCGTTTCCATAATCGGCGTTAAATTAGAAACAGCTTTTAAAATTTCTTTATCATAAGATATTCTCCCCAAAAGCGACTTCCCTGCCCATTTTTCTATTTTTTGACTCAAAGTTTTATAAATATCCCATTTATTAATCACTACGCCATAAGGAATATTAAAATGATTAACTACTTTTAAAACTCTTTTTAAATCGGCAAACCCGGAAAGGGTTGGCTCGGTAACCAAAATAACAAAATTTGAATCTTGCAACGAGGCAATCACTGGACAACCGGTACCTGGAGCCGAATCTATCAACATTATTTCGTAATTGAATTTTTCTGCCCCTTTTTTAATCTCGGTAATTACCTTACCAGAGCCCGTCTCACCTGGATAAAGTTGGCCAGAAACTAAAGGGAATCCATATTTTGTCTTTTTAATTCGAACTTCTCCATTTTGGACTGGCCTCATTTTAACTGCTTTTTGAGGGCATATAACCTTGCAAGCTCCGCAACCTTCGCATAAAAACGGATTAAGCTTGGGCTTGCCATTAACCATTTTTAATGCTTCAAAACGACAATTTTTTACGCATAGGCCGCACCCTCTACATTTTTTATAATCAATCTCTGGCTTAACTGAGGCAAAAACTTTCAAAGTTTCATCCCATTTTTTTATTCCTCCTAACCAAATAGCTAAATTTGGAGCATCGGCATCGCAATCCGCTGCCACTACTTTTTGACCTTGATTAAAAAGCGTAACCAAGGCTGAAGCCAACATTGATTTTCCTACCCCTCCTTTTCCCGAAGCAACAACTATTTTTAATTTTTTATTTTTCATTTTTTAAGTTTCATGTTTTTTACCTTTAAATTTCTGATAGAGGCAATTAATCAAAATAATTAATCCCGAAATTATTACAGCTCCAAACATAACTCCAAAAGCGGTTAAAACGCTTTCTAATAATTTAGGTTTTAGTATTAAAATCAAACCTAAAAATAAAATCATAAAACCAGAAACGAGTTTTAATCTCCTCACCCAGATTTGAGAAAAGGTTTTCTTTCCTAAAGTGAAAGCAAAGATCAAAACAATGGCAGTTAAAGGAATAACATAAATTAAATTATAAAAAATTAAATAAAGATAATATTCCAAAAAAGACAATTCTCTCAAGGTTAAAATTCGGGTGTAAACCATTGGAAAACCAAAAGTGCATAAAAGCTCATAGATATTTACGGTAGCAGCAATAATCATGGTGGCCGCAACAAGAGCCAAAGTAGATTTAGCCAAACTTAAATTTTTCACCCTTGCTAAAAATTTTTCTTTGCGACTTTTTGGTAAAGTTAGAGAAATTCCTTTTTGGAAAAAGAAATAATCTTTTATATTTACAATGCCGGCAAAAACAGCAATTGCCCCGGCAATTAAAGTTAGAACGGTAATTTTTACACTTAACTGGAAAACGTTGAGCAAAACACCCATAAACAAGAAGTAAAAAAGAGCCGAGAAA
>CAYTKG010000005.1:0-17316 GCA_964438335.1 uncultured Candidatus Saccharibacteria bacterium
AAGCTCAAGAACTTGTTTTTACAGATTAACAGCATTGGCGATAGCAAATGTCGAACTAGTTATAAAAAAGTTCTGAGCAGATACCTGAGATCTAATCAGGCCGGCCTTTGCGCTGATTGCCGACGCCGGCTTAAACAGAATCCTTTAAGGGTTCTTGATTGCAAAATTGAAAAATGCCAACAAGTAGTTGCTCAGGGCCCGCAAATTATAGATTATCTTTGCAAGGAATGCCGGAATCATTTTAGAGAGGTTTTGGAATTTTTAGACGTTTTAAAAGTACCTTATCGTTTAAATCCTTATTTAGTGAGAGGCTTGGATTATTACACCAAAACGGTTTTCGAGATTTTTTTAGGCAAGTCCTCCGAAGAACCGAGTTCTGGCCAAATCGCTTTAGTGGGGGGAGGGAGATACGATGGTTTAGCCAAGATCTTGGGAGGAAAAGAGATGCCGGCTTGCGGGGCAGCGGCCGGAGTAGAAAGAATTGTTGCTTTGATGAAGGAAAATGAATTTAGATTAAAAGTCAGAAAAAAACCTCAATTATTTCTGGCTCAGTTAGGCCCGACTGCTAAAAGAAAGGCATTGGCTTTGCTTGAAGAATTTAGAAAAGCCGGGGTGCCGGTGGCCGAAGCCTTTTCTAAAGATAGTTTGCGGATTCAGTTGGCCAGAGCCAATCGGTTAGGGGTCAAGTACGCTTTGGTTTTGGGCCAAAAAGAGGTTCTTGAAGGAAAGGTGATTTTAAGAGATATGGAGAAAGGGAGTCAAAAGAGCATTAAGTTAGAAAAGGTGGTAGAAACAATGAAAAAGAAAATTCGTTAAAGTTCGCTAATTTAAACGAATAGTTCGCTAATTTTTGCATCTATTAGTGATATTCGTGGTAAATTAGTAAAAAATTACGATGTCATTAGAAATAAAACGTCAAGAAAAAGAAAATCCTCGAAGTTTGGTGAGAAGGTTTTGTCGAAGGATTCGCCGAAGCGGGATCTTAAGAAAAGCCCGAGCTTCGCGTTTTTACCAAAGACCTTTAAGTAAGACAAAAAAGAAATTGCAGGCCTTAAGAAGAGAGGCAATCAAAAAGGAGTTGAAAAAGAAAGAATATTAATAGATTCTGATAGATTCTAAGTTTAAGAAATATGCTTAAAGAAAAGCTAAAACAGGATTTAAGAGAGGCTATGAAAGAAAAGAAAGAAGGGAAAATTTCGGCCCTAAGAATGGTCTTGGCTTCTATTTTGAATAAAGAAAAAGAAAAAAGATATCGGCTTTCAAGGGAGAAGCCAGAGCTGACAGAAAAATTATTAGATGAAGAAAGCCAATTGACAGATGAGGAAATAATTGGAGTGATTTTTTCCGGAGTTAAGAAAAGAAAAGAGGCAATTGAGGAATTTAAAAAGGGGAACAGAAAGGATTTGGCAGAGAAAGAACAAAGAGAAATCGAGGTTTTAAAAAAATATCTCCCCGAGCAGTTTTCTGAAGAAGAAATCAGGAAAAAAGCAATTGAAGTCGTTGAAGCAATCGGGGCCAAAGAACCGAAAGACATGGGACGGGTGATGAGTCAGTTGATGCCGAAATTAAAAGGAAGGGCTGAAGGGGGTGTAGTGAGTAAAATAGTAAAAGAAATCTTGTTGGCTAAAGAGGATTAATGCTAAATTAGAGAATTTTGGTTGGTTAAAAACTAAAAATGAATTTAGCTGTTTAACATCTGGAAAAATTATCTAAATTATGATTGAAATTAATAATCTGACCGCTAATGAAATTGACGAGGAGTTTTTGCGGAAAATAGTGATTGCTGTTTTAGAAGGAGAAAAAATCGGGCCAGAAGTCGAATTATCAATTGCTTTTTTAGGCCCGGGAAGAATGAGAAGCTTAAATAGGAGATATAGACGAAAAAATCGGGTGACTGACGTTTTGGCTTTTCCCGAATCAGAGATTATTTTTAAAAAGTTTAAGGTTGGGCCTTTTCAAAAAACAAGAAGCCTGGGAGAAATAGTAATTTGCCTCCGGGAGGTGAAGAAAAATGCTAAAAGATTTTCCACTTTTTTTGAAAAAGAATTAGCCACTTGTTTAATTCATGGTCTTCTTCATCTTTTGGGATACGATCATGAAAGAGGGGGCGATGAGGCGAAAAAAATGGAAGCTAAACAAAATTATTATTTAAAAAAAATCGGATTATCTTAAACTTTTTATCTTATGGCCAAAAATCATCTTATTGTTGGTTTAGATATTGGTAGTGCCTCGATTAAACTGCTGGCAGTGATGCCTAAGCCGGAAAGTATCGATTTCGAAGTTTTGTCCCAGTTTACCGAGATTTCTTTTGGCGTAAGAAGAGGGGTAATTATTGATGTGGGGAAAATTTCCCGCAAGATTTCCTCTCTTTTGGAAAAAGCAGCGAATGAAACAGGTCAAAGAATCAAAGAGATTGTTGTTAATATAGGCGGAGCTCATATTTTTTCGACTTTTTCGCACGGAACGGTGGCAGTTTCAAGAGCAGATGAAAAGATTTCCAAAGAAGATATAGAAAGGGTTCTTCGAGCGGCCCAAACATTTTCCCTGCCTTCTAATCGAGAAATCTTAGAAATTTTTCCCAAAGAATTTATTGTTGATGGCGAGAAAGGAATTAAAGAGGCCTTAGGAATGAAAGGAGTTAGGCTGGAAGCCGAAATTTTAGTTCTGGCTTGTTTTTCTCCTTACCTTAAGAATTTAGAAAAAGCGGTTTTAGACGCAGATTATCAAATAGCAGATATTGTTTGCAATCCTTTGGCAAGCGCTCGAGCAGTTTTGTCAGCTCAGGAAAAAGAACTCGGGGTTTTGCTTTTAGATATTGGAGCAGGAACAACTAGCTTTTCTGTTTTTCAAGAAGGAGGCCTTGTTTATTTAGGAGTAATTCCTATTGGTTCCGGCCATATTACGAATGACATTGCCATTGGTTTAAAGACCGATGTGGAAACAGCAGAAAGAATAAAACTTCAATACGGCGGTTGTTTTTTAAAAAGCAGTAAGAAAATTAAAGTTAAAGAGGAGGCCTCGGGCGAAGGTTTAATTTTTTCCCAAAAGGCGCTGGGAAAGATTATTGATGCCCGAGTTTCTGAGATTTTTGAGCAAGTCCAAAAGGAATTAAAGAAGATTTCTTTGCCCAGATTGCCGGGCGGAGCGGTTTTGTGCGGCGGCGGTGCTAAAATTCCCAAAATTAAAGAGTTTACCAAAAAAAGTTTGGGCTTGCCTTGTAAAATTGGCAGAATTACTGGTTTCTTCCCAAAGATTGAAAATCCTCAATTGGCTACTGTTTGTGGTTTAGTTCTTCGGGGCAAGGAACTTATGGATGAAGAACAAAGTTCGGGTTGGGATTTTGTTCAGAAATTAAAGAAAATTTTAAAAAATTTTGTCCCTTAATTTTGATGTCCAAGATAAAAATAAAAGTGATAGGCGTGGGTGGATCAGGGGGCAATGCTATTGCCAGAATGGTCAATTCGGGTCTTTTTGGTGTGGATTTAATAGCAATAAATACCGACGCACAGGATTTAAAAAAGAAGAAGGCGGCTTTGAAATTAAGAATTGGACGAAAACTTACTCAGGGACTGGGAACGGGAATGAATCCCGAGTTAGGCGAACAAGCCGCCTTAGAGCAAAAAGAAGAAATTGCCGAGATTCTTAAGGGGGCAGAAGTTGTTTTTGTAGCCACCGGATTGGGTGGGGGAACCGGCACCGGGGCGGCACCAGTGGTGGCTAAAATGGCCAAAGAATCAGGTATTTTAACCATCGGCGTGGTTACCACTCCTTTTGCTTTTGAAGGGAGAGCAAGGGCTGAGATTGCCAGAAAGGGGTTGGAGCGAATCAAGACTGGAGTGGACAGTTTGATTGTTGTCCCTAATGATAATCTGCTTAAGTTTTTAAGTCCCAGGACGCCGCTTTCTAAAAGTTTTTGGATTTGCGATGAAATCCTTCACCAAGCAGTTAAAGGAATTTCTGATTTAGTTACTTTGCCGGGGATTGTTAATGTTGATTTGGCTGATGTTAGGTCAATTCTTAATGATTCGGGGGCGGCTTTTTTTGGAATCGGGAAGGCGCGGGGAGAAAATAGGGCTCGAGAAGCGGCTAAATCGGCTTTGAATTCGCCTTTACTTGATATCTCTTTTCTTTCTCAAGCTAAAGGAATTTTATTTAACATTTCTGGTGGTCCAGATATTTCCCTTTGCGAAGTGGACGAAGCCGCTAAAGTTGTTACTAAAAATGCGGGCTCAGAAACAAAAGTAATTTTTGGAGCCATTCAAGATGAGGAGTTAAGAAGAGGAGAAATTAAAATAACAGTGATTGTCACTGGTTTTGATTCTCCGGCAATTTTTTGAGAGTATGGAGAGAAGATGGGAACCAAACAGCTTGGAAGAAATTTTTATCTTAGTTGACTATTAAAATAATTTTTTCCTCCGTTTGACGGAGTTTTTTTGTTGGAGTAATATGGAGTATGGTTGAAAACAAAATCATCAAAGTTCAGAAAAGAACCGGCGAGATTGTTGTTTTTGATCAAGAAAAAATTACCAAAGCGATTTTTAAAGCAATCACAGCCGCCGGTCAAGGTGATGGAAAAAAATCCAAGGAACTTTCTGATCAAGTTGTTCGCTTGATTAATCGGAGATTTAAAGAAAACGAGATTGTTCAGGTTGAACAGATTCAAGATATTGTCGAAGAAGTTTTAATCCTCAAAGGATTTGTCGAAACAGCCAAGGCTTATATTTTATATCGAGAACAAAGACGAAGAATTAGGGAATTAAAAATAGCGGAAGAAAAAGGAGCGGAAATGATTGATCAATACATTAAAGAATTAGACTGGGAAGTTCGGGAAAATGCCAATATGGCTTATTCTCTTCAAGGGATGAACCATTATGCCGTTTCCAAAATTATAAGAAGATATTGGCTAAACAAGATTTACCCCAGGGAAATCAGAGAGGCGGTTGAATCGGGTGATTTCCATCTTCATAATTTAGACACTTTGGGTGCCTATTGCGCTGGTTGGGATCTTTACGATTTGTTGTTAAGGGGCTTTGGCGGGGTGCCCACAAAAATTGAATCCAGCCCAGCCAAACATTTTAGAACGGCCTTGATGCAGGTCGTTAATTTTCTTTACACGCTTCAGGGAGAGGTAAGCGGAGCAGTGGCTTTGTCTAATTTTGATACTCTTTTGGCTCCTTTTATTAGATACGATAATTTAAATTATCAAGAAGTGAAACAAAATCTTCAAGAGTTTTTGTTCAATATGGCTATTCCAACCAGGGTGGGTTTTCAAACACCATTCAGTAATTTAACCCTAGATCTTAGGCCCTCTTCCCTTTTTGTTAAACAGCCAATTATTATAGGTGGTAAGCCTCAAAAAGAAGTCTATGGTGAATTTCAAGAAGAAATGAAAGTTCTTGATAAAGCCCTTTACGAAGTAATGCTGGAGGGTGATAAAAACGGAAGGCCATTCCATTTCCCGATTCCTACCATTAATATCACCAAAGATTTTCCTTGGGACGAGCCTGATTTTGATTTAATTTTCCAGGCCTCGGCTAAATATGGTACGAATTATTTTGCCAACTATATTAATTCTGAAATGAAGCCAGAAGATGTCCGTTCAATGTGTTGTCGCTTGAGGTTGCAGCTGAACGAGCTTTATAACCGAGGCGGTGGCGGTTTGTTTGGCAGCGGATCATTAACCGGTTCAATTGGGGTGGTGACAATTGATATGCCTCGGATTGGTTATTTAGCAAGAGTTAATTCAGTTAATTTAGGCCAAGCGGAAAAAGAGTTTTTCAAAAGATTAGAGAGGATAATGAATTTAGCCAAGGAAAGTTTAGAGATTAAAAGAAAAGCGATTGAGGATTTTATTGAGAAAGGCCTTTATCCTTATTCGAAGCATTATTTGACAAGCGTCAAAAAAATGAGAGGGAAATATTACGGCAATCATTTTTCGACCATTGGCTTGGTAGGAATGAACGAAGCCCTTTTGAATTTTATAGGAGAAAGCATTGCTTCTGAAAAAGGAAGAAGATTTGCTTTAAAAGTAATGGATTTTATGAGAGAAAAATTAGTAGAATATCAGAAGGAAACAGGTAATTTCTACAATTTAGAAGCCACGCCTGCTGAATCGACCGCTTATCGTTTGGCTCAAAAGGACAAGGAGCAATATCCGGATATCATTACAGCCGGCACAGAACAGGTGCCCTACTACACCAATTCTACTCAATTACCGGTTAATTATACCGATGATAT
Source organism: uncultured Candidatus Saccharibacteria bacterium (assembly GCA_964438335.1). GTDB lineage: Bacteria > Patescibacteriota > Minisyncoccia > Minisyncoccales > CAYTKG01 > CAYTKG01. The sequence goes on from CAYTKG010000005.1 coordinate 6,238, forward strand.
TTTTGAAACCCTGGAACTTCAAGACGAGCTTCAATGTAAATATACGGGCGGAACCGTCCTTCATCTTTTTTTGGGAGAAAAGATCTCCGATGTTCAAACCGTTAAGAAATTAATCAGAAAAATCTTTACCAATTTTCATCTGCCTTATATTACTTTCACTCCCACCTTTTCTATTTGCCCTATTCATGGTTATTTATCAGGCGAGCATTTTTATTGTCCTCGTTGCGCCATAAAACAACCTTGTGAAGTTTACTCGAGAATAGTTGGCTATTACCGACCCGTGTCTCAATACAATATTGGTAAACAGCAGGAGTTTAAAGAAAGAAAAACATTCAAATTGGATCTTAATGAGAAAATTTAAATGTCAACTATGCTTATCGGCGGCCTTCAAAAATTAACCTTAATTGACTATCCGGGCAAAATAGCGTGTACTGTTTTTTGTGCTGGTTGTTCTTTTCGTTGCCCTTGGTGTTACAATGCGGGTTTGGTGTTGCCAGAGAAAATAAAAGTTCAGCCTCGAATTTCAGAGAAAGAATTTTTTGCTTTTTTGAAGAAGAAAAAAGGTCTTCTGGAAGGTTGCGTTCTGGGCGGCGGCGAGCCGACCATTAATCCCGAATTGGTTAATTTCTGTAAAAAAATTAAGGCAATGGATTATTTAATTAAATTAGACACCAACGGCTCTAACCCCGAGATGATAAAAAAATTAATCGCTCAAAAATTGGTTGACTACGTTGCTTTAGATATTAAAGCACCAAAGGAAAAATATCTTAAAGTGATCGGTCTAGAGAATCAAGTAGGGGCTTTAGGTGTTAAGTCAAATTTTTGGGAGAAAAAGATAATTGCTAATATTGAAGAAAGCATTAAAATTTTGAAACAGAGCGAAATAGATTCAGAATTTCGGACCACGGTTGTTCCCACTTTGATTAATAAATCAGATATTTTAGAAATTGCCAAATGGATTGGTCCCGCCAAAAAGTACTATCTTCAGGAATTTAGAGCCAATGGAACTGTTAGTTTAGAATTCGCTAAAAAAAGGCCTTACCCTCGAAAATATTTAATTGAGGTTCAAAAAACCATCTCTCCTTTTTTTGAAGTTTGTCAAATAAGAGGATAAGCCGCGCTATTAATTTGATAATTCCGAGCCGAAAGGGAACAATTTAACCTTTTTAATTTTGCCATCACCTCATTATGGTGACAAGGTCCAAAATTCTTTTCTGGTTTTGTCTTTGTTTTATTCTGGGGACCTGTTTAGGGTCCCTTTTTAATACTCAAAAATTGTTTGTCCTAACTTTAAGCCGGGTTATTTTTCTGGTTTTTTTGATTTCAACAATTTCTTTTTATCTTTTCCGGCGGAACAAACCTTTGGTGATTCTTGGCTTTTGTTTTCTCTTTTTAATTTTTGGTCTTTGGCGATACCAGCAAGCGGAAGAAAAAATTAATAAAATTAAAATTAAAGAATTTAAAGAAAACAAAGTTATTTTAAAAGGGCAAGTAATAGACGAACCGGAGGTAAGAGTTGATAAGCTTAAATTCAAAGCGCAAATTGACGAGTTAGAATTGAATATTTTGGTTGTGACCGGTCTTTTTCCTAAGATAAAATATGGCGACATTTTAGAAATTAGAGGAACTCTGAAAGAGCCGCCGGTTTTTGAAGATTTTAATTATCGGGATTATTTAAAGAAACAGGGTATTTATTTTTTAATGACCTATCCAGAGGTCGAGATTTTAGAAAGGAATCGCGGTTGCTTTTTTAAAAAACTTCTCATTTTTTTGAAAGAAAAACTCAAAGAAAGTTGCCAAAGAATTACGCCCGCCGACCAATCTGGTTTTTTTGAGGCCTTGCTTTTCGGTGAAGAAAATAATATTTCCGAGGAGTGGAAAGAAAAATTAAACATTACCGGAACTCGCCATATCGCCGCTGTTTCCGGCGCTAATATCACTATTATTTCTTTGTTGCTTCTAAATTTTCTTTTATTTTTAGGTTTTTGGCGGCAACAGGCCTTTTGGTTTTCTTTTGTTTTGATACCCTTTTATATTCTGATGATTGGAGCCCCGCCCTGCGCTGTTCGGGCAGGAATAATGGGCCTTCTTTTTTTAACTGCCCAGTATTTTGGCAGGATAGCCAATCCCGAAAGGTTGATTGTCTGGGCTTTGTTTCTAATGCTTTTAATTAATCCTTTGCTTTTAGAATCGGACATTGGCTTTCAGCTTTCATTTTTGGCTGTGGCTGGGCTTATTTATTTTGGTCCTTTGTTTTTTCGTCTTTTCAAAAAAGGCCCTAAATTTCTTAACCATTTTAAATTAAACCTTGCCTCTACTTTGGCCGCTCAGTTTTTTACCCTGCCAATTCTTCTTTATAATTTTGGTCAGTTTTCCTTGATAGCTCCTTTAACCAATATTTTGATTCTGCCCGCCATCCCTTTTTTAACCGTGGCTGGTTTTCTTTTTTCTTTTTTGGGAATATTTTCAGAAAAGTTGGGCTGGTTTATTTCTTTGCCGGCCCAAGGCCTAATGATTCTGATAATGGACACTATTGATTTTTTCTCTCGTTTTCCTTTGGCTAACCTTGTTTTCGAAATTTCGGGTATTTTTGTCTTCTTTTGTTATTTTTTCTTGGCCGTTTTGGTTATTTATTTGAGACAAAAACAAAAATTGGACTTCTTAAATTATTACTAACCTCCGCCTTAATTCAGCCATGGCTGAATTAATACGAATGGATAGTTTTGGGTTTAAAATCTAAAAAAGATAATATCTAAAAAAGATAATATCTAAAAAAGATAATATCTAAAAAAGATAATGCGGCCTCCAAAACTATAAATTAGAAATTAGGGCTCTTATTGACAATATATTTCAGGTTACAATCCGGGGTATAATCGTGATATAATGAAAAAATGGCAAAGGAATTAAAGTTTCCTGCTGGTTTTTTGTGGGGAAGCGCCACTTCTGCCTATCAAGTTGAAGGAGAAATTGAAAACTGTGATTGGTCAAAAAAGTTCCCGGCCGGCATCGCCTGTGATCATTATCATCGCTATGAAGAAGATTTTGATTTAATGAAGAAATTGAACCAGAATGCTTACCGTTTTTCAATTGAATGGTCGCGGATTGAACCAAAAAAAGGGAAGTTTGACCAAAGAGAAATCGAGCACTATCAAGAGTTTCTCCGGGCCTTAAAAGAGAGGCAGATTAAAAGCTTGGTTTCGCTTCATCATTTTACTACTCCTCTTTGGTTGGCTAAAATTGGTGGTTGGGCTAATAAAAAAGTTGTTTTTTATTTTTCCCGTTTTGCTGAGAAAGTTTTTAAAGAATATCGAGATTTGGTTGATTTCTGGATAACCATCAATGAACCTCTTGTTTTTGCCTCTCTTTCTTATCTAAAAGCCAGGTGGCCACCCCAAAAGAATAACCCAATTTTATTCTTAAAGGTGCTTAAAAACCAAATTTCAGCCCATAAAGAAATTTATGAAATTTTCCATGGTCTTGAAAAAAAAGTTAAGGTCGGGCTAGCCAAAAATAATCAATATTTTGAACCATATTCTTCAAATTCTTTTTTAGACAGATTTTCCGCTGTTTTGTTTAATTATTTCGGGAATGATTTCTTTTTAAATCAAGTTAAAGACCATTTAGATTTCATCGGTTTAAATTATTATTTTCGTAATAAAATTAAATTTCCCTTTCAAAAGAAAAACGAAAACAGGGTTGTTTCTGATTTAGGATGGGAAATTTACCCGCAAGGAATCTATTATCTTCTTAAAGATCTAAAAAAATACAATTTGCCAATTTATATTACTGAAAACGGTTTGGCTGATAGTCAAGATAGATTAAGAAAAGATTTTATTAAGGACCATCTTTTTTGGATTCATCGGGCCTTAAAAGAAGGGGTTGATGTCCGAGGTTATTTTCATTGGTCTTTGATGGATAATTTTGAATGGGATTTGGGTTTTTCACCCCGTTTTGGTCTGATTGAGATAAATTATAACACCCTTAAAAGAAAACCCCGGCCCTCGGCTTTTTATTATGCTAAAATTTGTCAGGAGAACGCCCTAACCGTTAATCGTTTTTCTCAATAATTGTTAAAAAAGATGATATCAATGTCAAAACTAAAAAAAATTTTATTGATTGGACTTTTAAGTTTCTTGTTCGTCCTATTCGTTTTCTTTTTTGTTGGCAAGCCTGCGCCGGCCAAAGAAATAAAATGGGGGGTTAATTTTTCTCAGAAACATACAGAATATTTGGGACTGGATTGGCAAGAAACTTATTTGGCTCTGCTTGATGATTTAGGCGTTAAAAGGATAAAATTGATTACCCATTGGGATAAATTAGAAGGAGAGAAAGACAGGTATAATTTTGATGACCTAGATTGGCAAATTAAAGAGGCAGTTAAGAGGAAAGCCGAGATTCTTTTGGTAATTGGCATGAAAACGCCGAGATGGCCAGAGTGTCATCTTCCCGAATGGGTGGTTAATCTTTCAAAAGAGGAACAACAAAAAGAGGTTTTAGAATTAACGCAAAAGATTGTTTTAAGGTATCGAGATTTGGATTTAATCTGGGCTTGGCAGGTAGAAAACGAGCCTTTTTTCCCGTTTGGCGAATGCCCCTGGGCCGATATGGGTTTCGTCAAAAAAGAAGCGTCATTGGTCCGGACTTTGGATACGAAAAAAAGGCCAATTGTAATTTCAGATTCGGGCGAGGGCTCTTTTTGGATAAGAGCGGCCTTTATTGGTGATATAGTAGGAACAACAATGTATAAAAAGGTTTGGTTTCGGCAACTAAAGAGATATGTTTCCTACCCTACTCCCGAGATTTTTTATTATCGGAAAGCAAAACTAATTGAAAAATTGTTTGGCAAAAAAGTAATTTGTGTTGAATTGCAAACCGAACCTTGGGGACCGAGATTGCTTTATGATTCGCCTCTCGAGGAGCAGGAAAAAACTATGAATTTAGAACAGTTTAAGAAAGTGATTAATTTTGCCCGGGGCACCGGGCTTGATGAATTTTACTGCTGGGGGGCCGAATGGTGGTATTGGCTGAAGACAAAACAGGGTAATCCTGAGATATGGGAAGAGGCAGGGAAACTGTTTTCCGCCGGCCATTTTTGAATTCAATCTTGCTTCAAAACGGGAGTTGTTTATGTTGAGCATTATCATCCCAACTTTAAATGAAGAAAAGCATCTTTTTCTCTTGTTGAAATCTATCTGTAGTCAGGATTTTAAAGATTATGAGATAATTGTTGCCGACGCTGGTTCGCAAGATAAGACTTTAAAAATTGCTCAAAGCTTCGGTTGCCGTCTTGTCAAAGGAGGCCTGCCGGCGAGAGGGAGAAATGAAGGGGCGAAAGTGGCTCGTGGCGATTTATTTCTATTTTTGGATGCCGATACGCTTCTAGATAGCGGTTCGCTCAAGAAATTTTTGGAAGAATTTCAAGCAAGAAATTTGGAAATAGCCACCTGTCTCCTTAAGCCTTTCAAAGAAAGTTGCCTCCGAAATACATTGGCAAATTTTTTCTACAACTTTCCCCTGTTGACTTTTGGAAAAATATTTCATTTTGGCGCCGGTTTTTTTCTAGTTAAAAGGTCCTTGCATCAGAAAATAGAAGGTTTCGATGAAAAAGTCAGGCTTTTAGAGGATGTTGTTTATTTTAGAAAAGCTTCCAAGTTTGGCAGATTTGGTGTTTTGAAATCAGCCAAAATTTTCTTTTCTTTGCGAAGATTTGAAAAAGAAGGGTGGATTAAGACCTACTTGAAAATTCTTTTTGCCTTTTGCTATACTATTCTTGTCGGACCGATTGAATCCGATATTTTCCAATATCATTTCGGCCGTCATCGATAGTCTATTAATTTATTTTAGATTTATTTTAAAATATGTCTCTTTATAGTCTCCCTAATTTTCCTAAAACCAAGCTTTTCTCCAAGATTAAATTAAATTTGCTTAAGCCGGGTTCTGTCAGGAAAAGATTTTTGGGAACCTTAATTCTGATTATCTTTTTTTCTTGTGCTTGCGGCTTTCTGGGAGGAATAATTTCGGTCGGCTATTTTTATCCCAAACTTTATTCGGGCCCTAATTCTTATGTTTCTCTTTTGTCTCCAAACTTTTTGAGGCCGGCAAAAGAATCTACTTGGCAAAAGCCGGAACAATATTTTTCCGGAGAGTCTCAGCAGGAAATGGTTGTTCGGGCCGTGAAAGAGGTTTCCCCGGCGGTGGTCAGCATTGTTATCTGCAAAGATATGCCTATTTTTGAAGAGTACTATCTTAATCCCTTCAAGGAATTTGAAAAATTTTTTGGAGAGCCCTTTGGTTTCGAAATTCCTCAATATAGACAAAAAGGAACTGAGAAAAAAGAAATAGGTGGCGGTACCGGATTTATTGTTTCTGAAGACGGCCTTATTTTGACCAACAAACATGTAGTGGCCGATGAGGAAGCAGATTATACGGTTTTGACTAACGATGGCAAGAGGTATGAAGCCAGGGTTCTGGCTCGGGATCCGGCTCAAGATTTAGCCGTTTTAAAAATAAAGGTGGCTGATAAACTTCCCGTTATAAAACTCGGCAATTCAGACGATTTAGAAATTGGCCAGACCGTCATTGCCATTGGCAACGTCTTGGGCGAATTTAGGAATTCGGTTTCGGTCGGAGTGATTTCCGGCTTGGGCAGAACAGTCACTGCTTCCGGCGGCGGTTATGTTGAAACCTTAGAAGGCATTATTCAAACCGATGCTGCCATTAATAAAGGCAATTCGGGCGGTCCACTTTTGAATTTACAAGGCGAAGTAATTGGGATAAATACAGCCATGGCTTTAGGAGCGGAAAATGTTGGCTTTGCTATTCCTATTAACAGAGCCAAGAAGGATATTGAGCAGGTTAAAAAATTAGGTAAGATTGTCTATCCTTTTTTGGGTGTTTATTATACTTTGATTACTCCTGAGCTTAAAGAAAAGTTTGATTTACCCGTAGATTACGGTGCCTGGATAGGCAGAGGTGCTTCTGGAAGGCCGACCGAGACGGCTGTTTTCCTTGGTTCTCCGGCGGCAAAAGCTGGTTTAAAAAGAGACGACATTGTTATTGAATTTAATCAAGAAAAAATTACCCTAGAAAATTCTTTGGCCAAGATAATTATGAGATATAGTCCGGGAGATAAAGTAAGTTTAAAAATTTTAAGAGATGGAAAAGAAAAAAAATTAGAATTGGTTTTGGCTGAAAAATCAGAATAAGGGCAAATAAGCTAATTGAGTGATATGATGAGCGTTAGTAGAAAACAGAAAAAAAAGAGGCTTTTAGGAGGTTTTAGGAGATTTTTTGCAGAGCATTTTTTCAAATTTTTTTGGCAATCTTTCCAAAAAACGTACGGACGTCCGAGGTTGGTTTTTAAAAATAAAGCTAAAATGGAAAAAAGTTTTCCACAGGTGGGGAAAAATTAAGTTTTAAGAATCTAATTTTAAATTTAAGACTTCAAGCATACAAGTATAAAATAAAATAGCCCCCGGCGCCTTAACTACGGGAGAAAGTTTTGGCGCACGGGGGCATTAAGAATTTTTGTCAAGAACTTGAATTGATTTTTTAGGTTTTTTATGATACAAAAAAGCAGTATGGATGGAACTAATTTTACTTTTAAAGCCCAAGATGCTCTAAGACGAGCCCAGGCAATTGCCGAAGAAAAGGGCCAGCAACAAATTGACGCTCTTCATTTGCTTTACGCTCTCTTTTCGCAAGAAGAGAGTATCGTTTTGAATTTGCTTTCCAAATTAGGAATTGACATTGAGGATTTAAAAGAAAAGACAAAAAAAGCGTTGGATGAGCTTCCGACAATTCACACTCCTCAAGTTTTCGGCCGCTTTTATCTAACTCAAGATATGGCCAAGGCCTTGGACTGGGCTCAGAGAGAAGCAATGAAAATGGGCGATGAATTTGTTTCGATAGAGCATTTGTTTTTGGGCTTGTTTTCGATTTCCGGCAAAGTTAAAGAAATATTGGCGAATGCCCGATATCTTTCACCTATCTCAGCCAATTCATTAAAAGCTCGACCCTTGGATTACCAGACGGTTTTGAAAAACATCCAAGAATTGAGAGGCGGGAGAAGGATAACTGATCCGGTGCCGGAGACAAAATACCAGGTTGTTCAAAAATATGCTATTAATATGACCCAATCGGCCAAACAAGGGAAATTAGATCCGGTTATCGGCAGGGAAGCGGAAATTAGGAGACTGATGCAGGTTCTTTCCAGACGAAAAAAGAACAACCCGGTTTTAATTGGCGAGGCCGGGGTGGGTAAGACAGCCATTGTTGAGGGTTTGGCCCAGAGAATTGCTAGGGGAGATGTGCCCGAATCTCTTAAAGAAAAAGAAATTATTGCTTTGGATTTGGGCGCTTTGATAGCCGGAACAAGATACCGGGGTGAATTTGAAAGCCGGGTCAAGGCGCTGCTAAAAGAAATAAAAAGGGCGGCCGGAAAATATATTTTGTTTATTGACGAACTTCATACTTTAGTAGGAGCGGGGGCCGCTGAAGGAGCAATGGATGCTTCTAATCTTTTAAAACCGGCTTTGGCCCGAGGGGAGTTAAGAGCGATTGGCGCCACTACTTTAAAGGAATATCAGAAATATATCGAAAGAGACCCGGCCCTAGAAAGAAGGTTTCAGCCGATTTATGTGACCGAACCCTCAATCGAAGAAGCAGTGGCTATTCTAAGGGGGCTTAAAGAAAAATACGAACTCCATCATGGAGTAAAAATTAAAGAATCAGCTGTTAAAGCGGCAGCTGAATTAGCGGCCAGATATATTACTGATCGGTTTTTGCCGGACAAGGCGGTTGATCTTATGGATGAAGCTGCCTCGGCCTTGAGATTGGAAATGGAATCAGAGCCCGAAGAGCTTGCTGAGTTAAAAACCGAAATTCAGAAATTAGAAGTGGAAAAACAAGCCCTGAAAAAAGAAAAAGGCAATAAGATAAAAATGAAAGAAATTACCAAAATCCTATCAAATTTAAAAGAAAAATATCGTTCTCTTGAATCAAAATGGCGAACAGAAAAAGAAATAATTCAAAAGATTAAAGATCTAAAGAGGAAAATCGAAACCTTAAATCTTCAAATCGAGACCCATCAAAGAGAAGGAAACCTTCAGAAAATCGCTGAGATAAAATACGGCCAGATTCCGGAAGTGGAAAAAGAGATAAGAAAAGCAGAAAAGAAATTAGTTCAACTCCAAAAAAGAAACGCCCTTTTGAAAGAAGAGGTCGAAGCCGAGGACGTGGCCGAAGTGGTTTCAAGATGGACCGGTATTCCGGTAACGAGATTGATGGAAGAAGAGGCGGAAAAATTAAAGAAGATGGAAGATATTCTTTCAAAACGAGTAGTTGGCCAAAAAGAAGCAATCAAGGCAATTGCCAATGCTCTTCGGCGAAGCCGGGCCGGCATTTCTGAAGAAAATCGGCCCCTTGGCTCTTTTCTTTTCCTTGGTCCTACTGGAGTGGGCAAAACCGAAACAGCCCGGGCTTTAGCCGAATTTTTGTTTAATGACGAAAATGCCTTGATTAGATTGGATATGTCTGAGTATATGGAGAAACACACCGTTTCTAAAATGATTGGTTCGCCACCGGGTTATGTCGGTTACGAAGAGGGGGGTCAATTAACCGAAAAAATCAGAAGAAGGCCCTATTCGGTTGTTTTGTTAGACGAAATTGAAAAAGCCAACCCCGAGGTTTTTAATATTTTGTTGCAGATTTTGGAAGATGGAAGATTAACCGATGCCAAGGGTCGGGTTGCTTCTTTTAAAAATGCGATTCTAATTATGACCTCGAATGTAGGCTCGGAATTTATTGCCAAAATGGCTCCCATCGGTTTTTTGAGTGGTGAAGAAAAAAGCAAGCGGCAATCTCTGAGGGAAAAAGTTAAGGAAGCCCTAAAAGAAAAATTTAGGCCCGAGTTTTTGAATAGAATCGATGAAATTATTATTTTTAATTATTTAACTAAGAACGAAATTAGAAAAATTGTTGATTTAGAGCTTTCCAAGGTAACGAAAAGATTGAGCCGAAAAGGAATTAAGATAAAATTTGACAACCGAACCAAAGATCTTTTGGCGGAAAAAGGCTTTGATGTTAATTTGGGTGCTCGCCCCTTAAAGAGGGTGATTCAGAAATTGATTTTAGATCCCCTCGCTTTAAAAATTGTTACGGGCGAAATTCATGAAGACGAAGAAATTCACAGTTCAGTTAAAGGAGGTAAAATCGTTTTGGAGAGCGCCCGAAAATTAATAAAAACAAGAAAACGAAGTTCAGTTAAAGTTTCTTTTTAGTTTTATGATAAGAAAAATCTTGCAGATTATCGCCATTTTACTTATGGGGGTTCTGGGAGGTATGATTTGGCAGGCGATTTTTTTGCCTTCTTTAGCCAAGAATCCTTCATTTGAAAAATTTTGGTTTATTAGGGAATTCAAGGAAAGAGAAACCATTATTTTCCCCAAAGAAGAAATTATTATTCAGGAAAATGTGGCTTTAACCGAAGCGGTTGAAAAAGTAAAAAATGCAGTTGTAGGAGTCAGGGCGATTTCCAAAAAAGGAAAAATCGTTGAAGGGTCGGGTTTGATTCTTACTTCGGACGGATTGGCGGTGACTTTGGCCGAGCTTTTGCCCCGGGGCTATAATTTTTCTCTTTTTGTCAATGGCGACAAAGTTCCTTTTAAAATTATTAAAAGGGATCCTCAAAAGAATTTGGTTTTAATCCAACTTGAAAGACAGGGATTAACTACTCGTGGTTTTGCCAAGTCGGAAGAATTAAAAGAGGGGCAGCGAGTTTTTTTAATGGGCGTTATTTTTCTAAACAAAAAACCGCAAAAGATAGTTAATGAAGGAATTATAAAATATTTTAGCCGCGGTTTTATAAGAACCAATATTTTTGAAAAGGACATTCTTAAAGGAAGTCCTCTTTTTAATATTGAGGGCAATGTTTTGGGAATTAACACTGTTGATTTAGAAGGGAAAATAACCACTATTCCAATTGCCCAAATTCAAGAATTCGCCGGTCTTTAGTTTACCAACTTTACGGACGTCCGAGGTTGGTTTTTAAAAATAAAGGTAAAATGGGAAAAAGTTTTC
>CAYTKG010000006.1:0-16952 GCA_964438335.1 uncultured Candidatus Saccharibacteria bacterium
TTTTGGCAAGTTGAATTAAGAAAAATTATCTTTTTGTGGGCTTCTGGACAGGGTTCTTCTATTGCACCTTGTTAAAGGTCGCAAGGAGAGAGGAAAAGAGGCACAATGCGAGAAAGAGGTTTTAAGATTGGAGCAAATTAGGTGCGATGAGATGCTTAGAAAGCAGAAAGAGGATTTATTAAAAAGTAAGCATTAATTAATAAGTAAAAAATGACAATTAAGGATATCCAAAACTGGGAAAAAAGGTTTGCTTTAAAAACAGGAATTGGCTCAAAAGAACGAGTTAATATTGCTGTTTTTAAGTTAATAGAAGAAGTGGGCGAAGTGGCTAAGGCTATTCTTGAGAATCGTTGGGATGAGGTTCAGGCGGAAGTTTCCGATGTGATTATTTTTGCCTGCAAGATAGCTAATATAGCGGAAGATTTTCACGGAATGGACAAATTAGAAAATGTCCTTAAAAGAAAGATGAAGTATTGTGAGACTAGAAAATTTGATAAAAGGTCTCAAAAATTTAATAAACCCCCAAGTCGGGAGTTCAAGTAGATGGAGCATCAAATGGTGATAATTTTGGTGGGAGAGTCTGGGGCAGGAAAAAGTACTTTTGCTAAGGCAATGAATTGTCCCGATAACTGGTATATTTCAAGCAAGCCGATGACTGAAATGCTGCGACAAAGAGGGATAGAGGCGACCCACGATAGTATCCACGCCGTTGCCAAGGAAATGTATGCTAAAGACCCTTATTGGCAGATTCCCTATATTTTGTCCGAGTTAAAGAAAAAGAAGTTTCTTATTCTTGATGGACCAAGGCAGCTTTTTGAAATACGGCGTCTGCTTGAATTATATCCCGACACTCTTGTTATCAGGATAACGGCCAATCCACTTAACAGGTATAACCGCCTGAGGCACAGGGACAAGATTGGCTTCAAGGAATTCCAAAGGATTGAAGAAGACGAGGCTCGGGAAACAGGGTTAAAGGAGGTGCTTGAGTTGGCAGACATTTCTGTTGAGAATAATGACTCGCTTACCAAGCTAAAAGAAACAGCCAGAAAGTTTGGCTTGCTCCTTCTCGGTTTTCGTAATACTTAAGAACTACAATATGGCTCACGATACAAAAAAGAAAACTCTTAAAAAGACCCTCATTGTAGAGGGAAGCTCTTGGGACAGGTGTGTTTGGGATATGACTCCCTTTAAGCCTGGCAAGATTTTTTGGTTACCCAAAAACAGTTCGGGCAAGATAAGGATTACCAGAAAGAAAATTTGTCTTCGAGCTCCTTGTAGAATTGATGTTGGCGTTCTTGATTATTGTGCCTTAAAGACAACCCCTACAGATGGCACGCCCGATTACAAGGCTGGAGAGATGTCTTTTGCGGCAGATAAATATACCTATGTTGAGGTTGAATTATTGGACAAGCCTGGGGTTATTATTGACGAAGGAGCCAAGAGAGAATTGATTTTACGCCATATCGCCTTATTAATGGGAAAGGCGACCAACTATAGGGGTGGGCTCAGGATTAAAGCAAAGAGCCATCAGTATCGCCATGTTGGATTTGGTTCTTCTGCGATTATGATGGAAGCCACCGCAGTGGCGATAAATAGGCTTTTGGGAAATCCTTTGAACCTGAGAGACTTGAGGAATTTAGTCGCTTATAACTTCGCAGAAGAAAGCGATACTCTGAGAGACTATTTAGTGCCTGGAGCTTCAACCGGTGGTTCTTTTAATACAATGTATTATGGAGGATTTGTGATAACGGCCGCAGGGGCTGAGATGATATTTAGAATGGAGGTGCCAGAAGATATAAGGTTCATAGTCGGCATCCCCAAAATTAAAGTAGCTGGGCCTGAGGAATCAGAGGTGGATATTAATTGCTTATCTTGGATGAGGCATAATGAAAGATTCTCGGCAGGTAAGACAAGCGCTTGGATTTTAATGGAACTTTTGCCTGCTTGTGTTCAAAGAGATATTAAGAAAATGGGTCAATTCTTCTATAACTTTACTTTCTTTAGTAAATTAATTCCAATGCTTTTGTATAGAAATGACAGTTCTGGTGTAATCTTTGAGCTAAAAGAAAATGGAATTGAAGGCGGATGGATGACTTCTGCTGGACCATCATTAGTTGCTTTTACTCAAGATAAGGCAAAAGTGAAAAAAGCAGAAGAAATTTTCAGAGCGAGGAATTTTGACACAGTAATTTTAAAGCCTTGCAATAAAGGAATAAGCGAGATATTTTAGAAATCTTAAACCCCAACAAAAAACTAAACAAGACTATGAAGAAAGAAAAGGAAATTGAAGAATTAAAATTAGGTGATTTTAAAAGAAGGGGTCAACAAGGAAGTTTTGGGCATTATTTTAGATTTGTTATGAAAACAATTTCTTTTTACCAATTTAATCCCGTTGGAAATCTTTTGCCAGAAAACCACTTCAGAGAAATTTCGGTTTTTTCCTTTCTAAGACGTCAATCAGAAATGGAAACAAAAATTTCTTGCGGGACTAATTTGAAATATGTCAGAGATTTTAATTTCGATTATAGGTTTCGTTTCTTTGATGGTGGGTTCTGTTTTAGGTTATTATGCCCGCCAGTCAATAGCCAAAAGAAAGGCAGGTACTTTAGAAGCAGAAATTCAAAAGAAAATCAAGGAAGTTAGAGCCAGATCGCAACTTATTATTTCCGAGGCAAAGAAACAGGCGAGTGAAATTTTAGAAAAGGCCAGGGTTCAGATTGAACAAAGACAAGAAAATCTTTTAAAAACAGAAAGATTCTTGCGGAAAAAAGAAACCAGCTTGGAGGAAAGAGACGCTTTTCTTGATAAAAAAGAGCAGGAATTGAAAAGAAAAATCCAGCGGTTAAAAGAAATGAAAGAGTTGATCGAAGAATTGAAGAAGGGGGCAGAAAAGAAATTAGAGGAAATCGCCGGTATTTCCAAGAGCAAGGCCAAGGAGAAACTTTTAGAAACAGTTGAAAAAGAATGCCAGAAAGAAATTTTTGAAAGAATTAAAAAAATGGAAAAAGAGGGGCAGGAGAGATTTGAGAGGCAGGCAAAAGAAATTTTAGCTTCAGTTATCCAACGATGCGCCGTTTCCCAAGCCCAAGAGGTAACCACTAGTATTGTTTCTTTGCCTAATGAGGAAATCAAAGGAAGAATTATTGGCAAGGAAGGAAGAAATATCAAAACTTTAGAAAAGCTTACAGGCACAGAAATAGTGATCGATGAAACGCCGGAGATCGCGGTCATTTCTGGTTTTAATCCTATCAGAAGACAGATTGCCAAAACGGCTTTAGAAAGATTAATCAAAGACAGAAGAATTCAACCAGCTAGGATTGAACAAGAAGTAAAAAAAGCCGAGGAAGAAATTGCTTCTCAAATTAAGGAAGCCGGCGAGCAAGCTATTTTTGAGACAGGTATTTTAGGCCTGGATCCCAAACTAATTGAGCTTTTGGGTAGATTGAATTTCAGAACGAGCTACGGTCAGAATGTTTTGTTGCACTCGATTGAGGTTTCCCATTTAGCCGGGGCTTTGGCTTCAGAATTAGGGGCAAACGTCCAAGTTTGTAAAAAAGCCGGCCTTCTCCACGATATTGGTAAATCTTTAGATCATCAGGTTGAGGGCTCTCATGTTGATATTGGCATAAAGATTTTGGAGAAATTTGGAGTGGAAAAAGAAGTGATTGATGCGATGAAATCGCATCACGGAGATTGCGAGCCGGAAAGCTTGGAAGCGGTTTTGGTTCAAGTGGCTGATCAGATTTCCGGAGCTAGACCCGGTGCTCGGAAAGAGAATTTAGAAGAATATTTGAAAAGATTGGAGGACTTGGAAAAAATCGCTCTTTCCTTCCCGGGAGTGGAAAAAGCCTATGCTATTCAAGCAGGCAGAGAATTAAGGGTTTTTGCTAACCCCGAAGAAATTGATGATTTGGAGGCTTATAAATTAGCTAAAGAAATCGCTTCTAAAATTCAGGAAGAATTAAGATATCCTGGCGAGATAAAAGTAACTTTGATTCGAGAGAGAAGAGTGGTTGAATACGCTAAATAGTTTTAGAAAGAAACATTGGAAAAAACATTTAGCCGCCACCTTTAAGGTGGCGGCTTTAAGTTTTTAATATTTGCCGTCGGAGTTGTCGAGCCAGACAAGCTACATTTTTTCAGGCGCTGAAATTCCCAAAAGATAAAGACCGTTCTTAAGAATCTGGGCGGTTGCCTTGACTAAGGCTAGGCGAGCTTTTCTTAAGTTTTTGTTTTCGGCCTTTAAAACGGGCAGAGTTTCATAGAAATTATTGAAATTTTGAGCCAATTCAAAAAGATAATTGCAGATTAAATTTGGGCCGTATTTTTGACTGGCCTCGTTAATCACCTCCGGAAATTTGACAAACTGCCTTAGAAGCGCCATCTCTTTGGGATGGCCTAAATCTGTTTTCTTGAAATCTGCGATTTTTTCACTTTTGGCTTTTTTTAAAATACTGCAAGCCCGAGCATGAGTGTATTGCAAATAGGGGCCACTGTTTCCTTCAAGAGCCACACTTTCTTTTATATCAAAAACAATATTCTTTATGGGAGTATGTTTAAGAATGGAGTATTTGCTGGCCCCAATAACTAAGTCGTCAACAATTTGTTTTATCTGTTTTGGGGAATAGTTTTTTTCTTTCATTAAGCCGACAAGCGATTTTTTGGTTTTTGCCAAAAGCTCATCAATAGAAACAATCATTCCTTTTCGCGAGGAAAGCTTGGTGCCGGCTAAAGAAACCAAACCAAAAGGAAGGTGAACAAATTTTCTTGCCAGATCCGGAGCAATCATTTCCGCTGCCTTGTAAACCACTTTAAAGTATTCAATTTGCTCTGAGGCAGTGGATATCAAGGAAAGATCATAATCAAAATCGCTTTTTTTGAGAAATATCAGAGCCAAATCTTTGGCCTCATAAGTAGGATTGCCCTTAGAAGTAATAAAAACTCGATTATGAAGTCCGTATTTCTCTCCGGGGAAGATAATTGCCCCCTCGCTTTTTTTAAAAACCTTGTTTAGATTCCCAAGGATGATTTTTTTGCCTGTCTGAGCCGCTTCGCTTTCAAAATATTGCCGGTGGTAAGTAGTCCCTAAACGTTTATTAAGCAAGGTATAGTAATTAAGACTCCATTGTCTTGTTTTTTTCCACAAACTGACTATGGTTTTGTCTTGGGCATAAATTTTGGTGTTCAGCTCGTCTATCTCCTTTTTAGCCTCTTCGCTTTCTTCATACATTCTTGAGCCGTAGACATAGGCCTCTTGAAGGTTTTTAATGTTTTCCATTAAATCTTTAGATTCTTTTATGTTTTTTTTCAGATAGACCCAAAGACATTTAGCCACATGAAGACCGATATCTCCTTGATAATTCGCCCGAAAAACTTTAAAGCCGGTGAATTCAAGTAATCGGGCGATTGACTCGCCGAGGGTATACGATCTGAAATGACCAACATGGGGAAGTTTATGAGTATTCGGTTGGCCAAATTCAATAATCACCTTGGTGCCTTTGCCTAAATCTGATCTGCCAAAATTATTATCTTTTTTGATAATTTGATTGATTTGAGAAACCAGAAACCGGTCAGAAAGATGAAAATTGATAAATCCGGGCGAGACGGCTTCAATTTTTTTTAAATAATCTCTTTTTGGGAAATTTTCAATAATTTTTTGGGCCAATTGTCCTGGATTTTTAACTTTCAGTTTTGAGCTCCGGACTTCATTTAATTTTTTCAAAGCAAAATTAGAGGCATAATCTCCATATTCCGGGTTTCCCGGGCATTCTAAATAAACTTCTTTTATCTTTGTTCCTGTTGTTTTTTCAATTGCTTTTTTAAAATCTCTTTTAATTTCTTTCTTGATCATATTTTCACTATAGCATTTCTGAAAACAAACAAAAAGCGACGAGATTTCGCCACTTTTTGATATGAATTCCTTTTACAAAATTGCTTGGACTTATTTTATCAAAAATTCCTGAAAATTAGCATTTAAATCTACCCGCTACGGCGGCGCCCGGGATAAAGCCCAACCATTCGGGCGGTGCGGGTATTCTCCTGGCCGCGTCGGTTTCGCCGGAACGATGGAAATTTTTTACGGCTATCTTATTGACCAGCGAGGTACTTCTTTTTGATGGAGTGGGATATATATCCTCCTCCTATCATCGCAAGTCCGGCGATAACGAGAGCGAGCGGCCACCCTAGGCTAGCGGAGAAATACTCTGATGTGATTTTTAGGATATAGGCCATAAGATAAAGAGTACCGAACGTCAGAAACGCTTTGCTTTTAATATGAACACTCAAGAATAAAGCTCCAAAGACCAAACCGGGGTAGATTAACTCCCAAAATATGTTTTGATTTGGTTTCCATTGACCGAGCACAAAAGCCGCGCCGAGAAATCCAAAGATGCCAAAACCATAAAGGAAGCCGGAAAGCGACGCTCGTTCATCTTTCGCAAAAATGTAGCCAAGTAACATATACGCAATATTGACTACTAACACTCGGTACATATAAAATTTCCAAGCGTCAAAATACAGTGTGCCGCCAACGAGAAAATTAGTAAAACTGAAAAATGACCACGTCGCAAAGATAATACTAAACAAGGCCAAGATATTTTTGCGGAAGACAAAATATGACAGAAGATAAGTTCCGAGCAGTATTCCAGAAATCAAACTTTGTGATCCGTAACTGCTGACGTCGAAACCGGCGTTATCAAAAACGACCCATAAACCAATCGGAATTACGAGGGCGGAAATAAGATAAAAGGCAGAGTCAGCGGTTCCCGTTCCTTCGTCGCTACTAATACTAAATAAAACTCCAACAATATATGCCGCAACGCCCGAGCCAAGTGTTGCTAAAACTTTTGTCCCAAATCCAAGCGTTGACCAATTTTGCCAAAGCAAAATTGAGATTCCCAAGGAAATAATTGCGCCGCCGATGTAGCATAAAATTTCTGCCATACCGAGCTTTTTGGTTAGCGCGACATTCGATTTTACCTTACTTCCAGCATCAAATGCCTTATTTAACTCGTCTTTGGTAATAACCTTTTGCTCGGCGAGGGTCTTGATATATTGTAAAATTTCTTCTTTTGTTTCCATGGTTTTATTTTATTAGCCACCCAAGAAAACGAAAACCCCGATAATAACTCCCGTTTAATCGCAGATTTAATTTTTTACTCAAATTATGACCCTTGAGATAACAGGTGTTGTAATTTACATCTGGCCAGAAGAAAAACGGGAAAAAACCTCCAGCACGGCTTCCATAAACAATTTCAAATCCGTCCGGAGATTTTATATTAGAGTCAAGGGTTAGATTTTGCGCTTCGGCGAAAGAAATTTCTCGGCTTTCATTTTTCGTAACATCGTGAATATATAGTTTGACCTCTCTTTGCGGATAGCGATCACTTTTCTCAACCTCGTGTCTGGTCAGCTTTCCGTTCTGAACGGAATATTGGTATTGGCTGTAGTAATAGTCGTCTCCGCTAGCGTAAAGAAAATCATATTTTGGTTGGATAAAAAAACCCGGCAAGTAAATACTTGCGGCGACAAAAAGAATCATCAATATGGGAATGGCTATACCAACAATTAGGGTTGTATTTTTCTTAATCATCTCCATATTATTCATGATACATCATTTCAGAATCGGCGACAATAGTTACTATTGATTGGCCATTCTTATCTTATCAGTTTTTAATGGTATAGGGTTATGAAAGTATTACATTTCTGTCTACAAAAACAAGGATAGAAAATTTTGGGGATCATTTCAGTTTGTAGCCGTAAAAAATTCCCATCGTTCCGATGAGGCCGGTGCGGCCAGGAGAAGGATGTCCGTGCCGCCCGACTGCTTGGGCCTTATCCTGGGCGCCGCCGCAGCTGTAGTACCCAGTTTAAGAGGCGATCCTGAGGAATTTTGATAAAATTATGCTCGAGTAGAACGATAAAAGGAGCGGGTGAGCGGAATCGAACCGCCGTCGTCTCCTTGGAAGGGAGAAGTTTTACCATTAAACTACACCCGCGTTTTTCTAGACCAAAATTATTCAAGCCCTTAGTGGCTTAAAATCAAGCAGGGACAGTAATTGACAATCTGTTATTTTTTTATGTTTTACAATCATAATCGCCTGCCAGTTGGCCGCAACCAATCTTTTTTTCGGGATTCATCATTGGACCGAATAGATAAACATCGGCTATTCCTAAACTTTGGGCAAATTTTGCAAATGATTCTAATTCTCTGGGTGTCATTGAGGATAAGGCATTCTTCTGACTAATTTCGGTAGGGTTAAGACAAGATATTTTTAATTCAAACCTTTCTTTTAGATATTGGCGCACTAAATTTATTGTTTTTCTTATATCTTCAAAGGCGTCATTGTATCCTTTTATGCCGATGTAATTTATTTTGATTTTCGTTTGCGGTCGCAAAATAGAAAACTTTTTTATGGCTTTTAATACAGATGTCAGATTGTATTCGGTAGCGTTAGCAAATAAATATTTTAGTTTCTTTTCGTCCCAGTGAGGTAAGCTTAGCTGAATTGATCTTAGCGGCAGATTGCTTTTGGCAAATTGAATTATCGCTCTGGAGACTGCGGCCATGGTAGAAATTTTAAAACTTAGACCAGGATATTTTTTACAGATGAGATTTGAGGCGGTAATTAATTGACCTGCTATCAGAGTGGGCTCGCCAATTCCTACATAGAATATGTATTTTGGTATCGATTCAATTTCTTTATGGCTTCGACGGCAATCATCAATTAGCAACAGGACTTGGTTGGCAATTTGTTGCCCATCTAATGGTTGAATTGGGCGGAGAGCGCCTGAGGCACAAAATAGACAACCTATCGGACAACCATACGACCCAGATGGCTCGAATCCAACGTTAATAAGCTTTCCCTCGTTATTAAGATGGATGTAATAAGAGGCTTCAATTATCTGGTTGGTTTTTTTGACTCTTAAAACAAATCGTTTTATTTTTTCTATATTCCAATTGGGGCCTGCAAAAGAACAAGTTTCTTCAATAACCTTTTCCACTTTAAAACCAGCCTGGTTCCAATTCATATTAAGATAGAATTAAATAACAATGAAGACATTTATGGATTTTTTTCTTTTTAAAACGAAAAAGATTTCAGGAATTTATGGAAAAACCATAAGTGAATTTATCAAGAAATATTTTTAGTTTGTCTTTCTTTCTTTCTTTCTTGCCAAACCGTCAAAAGTATCCTTAGTCGGGGTACCCAGATTTGAACTGGGACTAAATCCTCCCAAAGGATTCGTGCTGCCGTTACACCATACCCCGCCGATTAATAGATAAAACGCTAAACAGCTATTAGTCGTTTGCTTTTTCTTAGCTTACCAGAAACCCCTTTTTTGTAAAGTATCAACCATTTTTCTTTTTGTGTTATAATCAATTAATGAGTCTTAAAAAGATTTTAAAACAACTCAACATTTTTGCTCAATGTCGGCATTACGGCTTGTCCCTTTGGCAATGCCCTCAATTTTTATTTATAGTAATGGGCATTCTTATTGGTTTGACTTCAATTATTTCTTTTGCCATTGGTACCCGCTATATTGCCGATCCTTCTTTTGTTGCTTTTATTGTTCTCTTACTTTCGGCCTTTTTATTCGTGATTGCTTTTTTGGTAATTAGAAGTTTTGAAAAATTAGCCGAGGCCAACAGGATGAAATCAGAATTTGTTAGCATTGTTTCTCATCAACTTCGGTCCCCGCTTTCGAATTTGAGATGGGCTTTGGAATTATTGATGTCGGGCCGTTTGGGTAAAATCGAAGAAAAACAAACAGAATATTTTAAAATTTTAAAAGAAAATGCCGCCCGGATGAGAGAATTGATTTCCGATCTTTTGATTGTTTCTCGAATTGAAACGGCTACTCTTCCTCAGAAAAATGAAGAGTTTTCGCTTAAAAATCTGGCAGAGAAAGTGCTTGAAGGATTTGAGGCTTTTGCCCGGGCCTCTAATGTTGAGATTAAATTCGAGGCCGAAAAAGATTTGCCTTTGGTTTTTGCCGATCCCTCTCAGATTAGGCAAGTTCTGGAAAATTTAGTGGATAATGCTATTAGATATATTCATGGTCGGGGCGAGGTAGAGATTAAGATTAAAAAAAGAAACAAAAGTCTTTATTTTGAAATCAAAGATACGGGTGTTGGCATTCCTAAAGAAGACAGGAAATACATTTTTCAGAAATTTTTTAGGTCGGAAAATGTCTTAAAGCATCAAACCCAAGGTTCTGGTTTGGGTCTTTTCATAGCCAAGTCAATTATCGAAAGGTCGGGCGGAAGAATTGGCTTTAGGTCAGAAGAAGAAAAAGGGAGCACTTTTTGGTTTAGCCTTCCTTTGGCCCACTAACTTAGCCGAATTTACCACTAATTTCACCAATGGCCATTTGTGATATTTGTGGTAGATTGGCGATATGATGAAAAAAATTTTATTTATCGAAGACGAATCAGCCCTCCAAAAGACATTTAGAGATATGTTAACCCAGGAGGGATACGAAATGATTTCTGCTTCAGACGGCGAAACCGGCCTGAGATTGGCCCGAGAAAAAAAGCCGGATTTAATTTTATTGGATCTCGTTTTGCCAAGAATTCACGGCTTAGAAGTGTTAAGGAAATTAAAAGAAAACCCGGTGACCAGAGAAATTCCGATTATTATTCTGACCAATTTGGAAGATATGGAAAGCGTAGAAAAAGCCCTGAGCTTGGGAGCCGGGACCTATTTGGTTAAAGCCGATTATGGTTTAGAAGAGGTTTTGGAAAAAATTAAACAAGCCCTAAAATAACTTATTAGTTAGGAGCTTGTTAAGAAATTTTGTCAGAAGAAGCCAAGCAGCTAAAAAGTTAAGCAGCTAAAATGAGAGTCGAGCCCCAACAGTTAAAGGCCTTTCTTTTGGACGCAGGCCTAGTTACTGAAAAACAATTTGAAGAGGCCAAAAAAATTGCCGAGAAAAAAGGCAAAAAAATGGCTGATGTTTTGGTTTCTCAAAATTTAATCACCAAAGAACAATTGATTAAATTGGAGGCCTATATTTTGGGCATTCCTTTTGTTAATTTAGAGAAAATCAAAATCGATCCGAAAGTATTAAAGATTATTCCCGAGCCAATCGCTCGGACTCACAATATCATTGCTTTTAGAAAAAAGGGCAAGAGCTTAGAGGTGGCAATGTTAGACCCGGAGGATTTGATGACAATCGAGTTCATTAAAAAGAAGGCCGGTTTGAAAATTTTACCGCGATTGACCACTCCGGAAAGTATCAAAAATGCTTTGCGTCAATATGCTAAAACCTTAGAGGCTGAATTCGGAGAGTTAATTAAAAAAGATGCTGGCGAGATTAGGATGGTTGAAGAGGACGAGGAAAGGGTGGTTAAGGAAAAGGAAGAATTAAAAAGTTTGGCCGAGGAGTTGCCGGTAATTAGAATCGTTGATACTCTTTTGCGGCACGCCATTTTGCAGAGGGCTTCTGATATTCATATTGAACCGACAGAGAAAGAAGTTATCGTTCGATACCGAATCGATGGCATTTTAAGAGACGCGATGACTTTGCCTAAACGGGCGGCGCCGGGGATTGTGGCTCGAATTAAAGTTCTCGCTGATTTGAAGTTAGACGAACACCGCTTACCCCAAGACGGCCGGTTTAAAATCGAGACCGATGAGTATAAGTATTCGGTTAGGGTTTCGGTTTTACCGATTTTTGACGGCGAAAAAATCGTTATGCGGCTACTGGCTGAAGGTTCTCGGGCTTTTAGTTTGGAGCAATTAGGCTTAATGGGCGATGCCTTGGAGAGGGTTCAAACCAACTTAAGGAAACCGGTAGGAATGATCTTAGTAACCGGTCCGACTGGCTCGGGCAAGACAACAACTTTGTATTCCATGCTTGAAATTTTAAATACTCCAGAGGTGAATATTTCAACAGTTGAAGATCCGGTTGAGTATCGAATGCCAAGAATAAATCAGACCCAGATAAGGCCTAAAATAGGTTTGACTTTCGCGGCCGGTCTTCGGGCTTTAGTGAGGCAAGACCCAGATATTATTATGGTTGGCGAGATTAGGGACGAGGAGACAGTTTCTTTGGCCATTAATGCTGCTTTGACCGGCCATCTCGTTTTGTCCACTCTTCATACTACCAATGCGGCCGGGGCGATTCCGAGATTAATTGATATGAAGGCCGAGCCATTTTTGATTTCCTCAACTTTGAATATTGTTTTAGCCCAAAGACTGGTTAGGAAACTTTGTGGCACCAAAGAACCCTATTTCCTAAGCGATTCCCAAATAAAAGAAGTAGGAAAGTATTGTGATACCGATAGGATTTTAAAGATTTTAAAAGAAGAAAAATTGGTGGTCGGGAAGGCCAGTTTGAAAAAAGTGCGTTTTTTTCGACCAAAACCTTCAAAAGAATATCCCGACGGCTACGCCGGCAGAATTGGAATTTTTGAAGTTTTGACAGCTAGCGAGGCCGTCAAGGAATTAATTGTTAAAGGAGCTGACGCCGATCAAATTCAAAGACAGGCCCAGAAAGAAGGAATGAGAACAATGATTGAAGATGGTTTTGTAAAAGCGGCTCAGGGGATTACCTCCATCGAGGAAGTGCTTCGAGTAATTGTGGAGTAATCAGTTAAAACTAGAAAGCAATTTAATATCTAATTTTTATGCCAAAATATACCTATATTGCCAAATCTTCAGAAGGCGAAGAAGAAAGAGGGGTTTTGGAGGCAGAAAACGAGTTTCAGTTAGCTAGAAAACTCAGGGCTCAGGGTTTCATTTTAATTTCCGCCAGAGAGGAGGGGAAAGGGCGAGGAAAAAAAAGCATCGGCATTCCTTTTCTGAAAGGGAGGATTCGTTTGGTAGATAAAATGATGTTTACCAGAAATCTTAGAGTAATGGTTAGCGCCGGCATTGCTTTGCCGAGAGCCTTGGAGATTTTATCTCAACAAGTGAAGAGCAAGAAATTTAAAGAAGTTGTTTTGGATATTAAAGACGAAATTATGAGGGGCAAGAGTTTTTCCGATAGTCTTTTGAAGCATCCGGCTGTTTTTTCTGATCTTTTTTCGAGCATGATAAAAGTAGGCGAAGAAGGGGGAAAATTAGAAGAGGTTTTGGGGATTTTGGCAAGACAAATGGAGAGAGAGCACGAATTGAAATCAAAAATTCGAGGAGCAATGATGTATCCGGCGGTGATTATTTTTGCTATGTTGGGCATCGGCGCCTTGATGTTGGTAATGGTTGTGCCTAAAATTGCTGCCACTTTTAAAGAATTAGAAATTTCTCTCCCACCGGCGACCAGGTTCGTAATTTGGTTAGGCGAAAGCCTGGCTACTAGATGGTACTTAATTTTCGGAGGCATTTTTCTTTTCCCTTTTTTCTTTTTTCGGCTGATTAAAACCAATAGCGGTAAAAGATTTTTTGACACTTTAGTATTAAAAATTCCTATTATTTCTCCAATTCTCAAGAAAACCAATTCGGCTTATACAACCAGAATTTTAAGTAGTTTGTTCGCTTCCGGCGTTCCCATTACCCGGTCCTTAGAAATTTTGTCCGCTACTCTTGGGAATATTCATTATAAAAAAGCGATTGCCCTGGCGGCCGAGAAAGTAAGAAAGGGGATAAAGCTTTCCGATGTTTTAATAAAATATCAGGATATCTATCCGCCCGTTTTGATTCAAATGATTGCCGTAGGTGAAGAAACAGGCCAGACCTCGGAAATTTTAGAAAAATTAGCCGATTTTTTTGAAGATGAAGTGACCAATGCGACTAAGAATTTGGCTTCGGTGATTGAACCTTTGCTGATGCTTTTAATTGGCGGGGCAGTTGGTTTTTTTGCTATTTCCATGGTTCAACCAATGTATTCAATGCTGGAGGCGATGAAGTAATCGCAATTAGAAAGTTGTAAGTTGTATCGTGCATGGATTATAAAGATTTAAGGCACAATAAAAATTTCGACTCACGATTTTCCACGTTCTACTTTCAAAAGGGTTTTACCTTCATTGATGTTTTGATTGGCACTTTTTTAATGTTGGTTGCTTTTTTGGGAATTTTCGCCGCCTTTCAATTAGGAATGAAAGTGGTTGTTCAGTCAAAGTCGCGAATTGAAGCCATTGCCATCGCCAAGGGTGAAATAGAAAAAATCAGAAATTTGCCCTATCAGTCAATTGGTGTTCAGG
Organism: uncultured Candidatus Saccharibacteria bacterium; assembly: GCA_964438335.1. Lineage (GTDB taxonomy): Bacteria > Patescibacteriota > Minisyncoccia > Minisyncoccales > CAYTKG01 > CAYTKG01. The sequence continues at coordinate 14,144 of CAYTKG010000006.1, forward strand.
GGAGTTTTCCTGATGGCGAATTAGAGCCGGAAACGAACATTACCAGAAATCAAGTTAATTATAAAATCGAGAGGCGAGTTGATTTTGTTCTTGATTCGACCGACGGCCTTTCCTCGCCTGAAGACGAGTGTCCCAACGACTATAAAAAAGTAGAAGTAAAAGTTTCTTGGCAGGGACGTTTTCCCGGTGAGGAAAAATTAGTTACCGATATTGCTCCTAAAAGCCTTGCTCAGGAATGCGAAGATGTAGGCGGCATTTTGGCTGTTTCCGTCTTTAATGCCCTGGGCCAGATGATTAATTCGCCCTTGATTGAAATTAGAAATCCTGATGCTGATGAGGTTTTAAAAACAGCCACGCCGGCCAAGGGCGAACATTATTTTGCTTTATCACCCGCCACCTACAAAGTGGTGGTTTCTAAAGATGGCTACAGCAGTGAACGGACTTATGGTTCAGACGAAATTGCTATTCCCGAAAGGCCTCACCCTATAGTTTTAGAGGGTCAATTGACCGAAATTAGCCTTTCTATTGACAAAGTTAGTTCTTTTTCGGTTGACACCCTTTCTCCTTGGGGCGTGGCTTATTTTTCCGATTCATTTTCGGACGAAAGTCAAGTAGCCGAGTCGTCAAATTTAGTGGTTGGCGGCGGCGAGGCGGTTTTAGCTCAAGTAGAAGGTCAGTATCAATCACCCGGCTATTTAATTTCAATCACAATTTTGCCCGAAAATTTAGTCGAATGGGATGAGTTTTCTTTCTCCGACTCTACTCCTGATTTCACTCAGATTGTTTATCAGATTCTGTACTTTGACGGTGAAAATTGGCTTTTGATTCCTGATTCCGATTTGCCCGGCAATTCAATCGGCTTCGAGGTTTCGCCGGTTGATTTATCGGTTCTGGACCCGATTCTTTATCCTCAAATTCGTTTAAAAGCCGTTCTTTCCACTTCAGACGGAACAGTTTCGCCGGTGCTTAACGAGTGGCAGCTTTCCTGGAAGAACTCAGAGCCAACTCCAATAGCTAATGCTACTTTTCATCTTCAAGGAGAAAAAATTATTGGCAAGGATGAAAGCGAGGAACCGGTCTATAAATATTCAGAAGATTGGCTTTCCGGGTTTGATGGCCATATTGATATTTTGAATTTAGAATGGGATTCGTATACTTTTTCCGTTGATCCGGCCAGCGATTTAGATTTGGTTAGTATCGACCCCTCGCCTCAACCGATTGATCTTCTGCCGGACACCAATGTCGCTGTCTCCTTATATTTAGAGGCCGAGAATTCGTTTTTGGTAACCGTCAGAGACAGCGAGACCCAAGCAGCTATTTTTTCAGCCGATGTCAGATTATTTAATACTAATTTGGGTTATGACGAAACTTTGTACACAGATGAGAAAGGGCAAGTTTTGTTTATTCCTTTAGAAGAGGCAATTTTTAATTTGGAAGTGGGGGCGCCGGGATATGGAGATTTTTCTGGAACGGTTAATATCTCGGGCGATATCGCCGAGGTTGTAGAATTGGAAAGAACAGAATAGTTTTGAAAAATCAATTTTAAGAAAGAAATTCATGAATTATTGGCCAAACGAGAAAACAAAAAGTTTTACTTTGATAGAGACAGTTGTTTTAATTTTTGTGTTTTCTTTAATAACGACCACAATTTTCTTGTTTGTTTTTAAACTTTATCAAAACTACGGTTATATTTTTGCTCATTCGCTTGCCGTTAATGAAGCCCGAAGGGGAATTGAAACAATGGTAAAAGAAATAAGGGAAGCTAAGCCGGGAGACGATGGTTCTTTTCCTATTGAAATGGCTGGAGATAAAGAGTTTATTTTCTATTCAGACATTGATAAAGATGGCGAGACAGAAAGAGTAAGATATTTTTTAGGCAGTGCTGGTTCGTCAAGCCAGGAGGAAGAATGTACAACTTTTTCTAAAGGAGGTTCGTGTAGTGTTTCTTTTGCCAATTTTTTAAGCGGCGAGTTAGATTCAGCCGAGGTTAGGGTCTCGGTAGAAGGTGATTTTGGCTGGAGCATAGAGTATGCTGATGTTTATGCCGACGGTGATTATTTGGGAAGGATTTGCCAATCTGGTTGTTCGGATTGCGCCGGCACCTGGCAGGGAACGACTACTTTTGATGTTTCTTCCCAGGCGGCCGATAACTCGATTGGCTTAACCATTGATGCCAGTTATTTCGTGGATCCGTTTTGCGATTGGCAGGACGAAAATCATGCGATGAAAGCGAAATTTGAATTCTCTTTTGAAGAGACAGTGGTCGAACAGGAAACAAATTTCAAGAAAGGAGTCATTAATCCAACTACTTCTCCGGTTGAATATCCTTTGGATCAAGAAGAGATTACTATTCTTTCTGCCTATGTCAGAAACTCGCCTCCAATTTTTGAATACTTTGACGAAAACGGGGAGAAAATCGGAGATTATCCGGCCAGGTTAAAAGACACAAAATTGATGAAAGTTTTTTTAGTGGTTGACGTTGACCCAAACCGAGAACCGCCTCCTTTTGAGTTAGAGTCATGGGTTCAATTAAGAAACCTTCAAGAAAATGATTAGAAAAAAACAAAAAGGGGTTATTATTGTTTTAGTGATTATTTTCGAAGGAATTTTTCTTATTTTGCTTGGTGGTCTTTCCGGGCTTATTATTTTACAATTGCGTCAATCGCTTGAAAAAGCGGCTTGGACCAGGTCGCTTCAGGTGGCTGAGGCGGGTGTAAATTTTTATCGATGGTGTCTTAATCACGAGATTGATTGTCCGGTTGAAAACGATTTTTTTGATCCAGAAGGGAACAAAATAGGTAAATATTCT
>CAYTKG010000007.1:0-14657 GCA_964438335.1 uncultured Candidatus Saccharibacteria bacterium
ACCTTACCCAATGGAACTGAGAGTCCGGATTTAACTGATTGGCAAAAAGCGGTCAAAAAAAACAAAGCCTCGTCGGTTACTGTTTTCAGCCAACCTTCTACGACCGATTTAAACTATCCTCTTGGCGGCGGCGTCTGGCTTTGCGATTATGAAAATGATCAAAAAGAGGACTGCCATGGTCCTTTTGGTATCAACGGACCGGAATATGTAGAATATGTCAGAGATGTAGGAATCGATAACGACTCTATTACTTCCATCATCATTGAGGGCAATTATATGGCCATTCTTTTTGACGGAGGCGACGATCAGGCCTATCGAGGAACCTGCGAGGTTTTTGTGGAAAGCGATTCCAATTTCCGAGACAATCCTATCGGTCGCTGCGATTGTATTAGTGGCAACTGGGGTTGCACCGACTGTCTTTCTTCCTTTATTGTCTTACCCTTAAAAGGAGTTGAAACTGGCGCTGGGCCTGGCGAGGAAGAGGAAGAGGAAGAGGAGTGTGAAGATACGTGTTCCCCTCCTAACGCAAGCAGATGCCGAGGAAACGATTTGCAAAGTTGCGAAGACCATGACGACGACGGGTGTTTAGAATGGGAAACCATCCAGGATTGCTCGGAATGGGGAGGATGGTGCACGGAGATTAGTGAGAACCAGGCAATTTGTGAAAGCATTTAAATAGAAAATTAAAGATAAAAATAGAATTAAAACAAAAAGGGGTTTTACCCCTTTTTGTTTTATCAAAACTGCTCATTATTTTTTATTGTTTTTACTTCAAGGATACGGTCTAATCACCACCCTTCTTTCCGGTTCTTCGCCGATACTCTGGGTAGTAACGTTTCTTCGGTCGGCTAATTCCAAATGAACAATCCTTCTTTCGTAAGCAGACATTGGCGGCAAAACTTTTTCTTTTTTGGTCAGAATAACATCATCGGCCGCTTCTCTGGCCAATTCTTTCAGATAACGAATCTTCTTCTTTTTGTAATCGTTGATATCCAAATCAATAAAGAAGGTTTGATCAAGTTTTCGATTAAGAATTGTTCTTAAGATTCTCTGAAGATCAACTAAAATTTTTCCTTTTTCACCAATAAGAACTCGCGGATCTTCAGATCGTAAATCAATCTTTAAGGTTTCTTCTTGAAAAGATAAACTCACCTCAACCTCAAAACTCATTTTTTTAAAAAACTCTTCGGTTTCTTTTTTAATTTTCTTTAATTCTTGTTTTTTGAACATAAATTGTTTGACTAATTGAAATAATTGTACTCGTGATTAGATATAAAGCAATAGCCGAAGGCATTTTCAAAAGGATAATAAAAGTGAAAAAAGGGAAAAAATAAAGCATTTGTTTCTGAAGTATTCGGGAAAAATCTTGGGCTTCTTTGGAGCCCATTTTCGTCTTTATATTCTGAGTCTTTGCCTGCCAAAATTGAAGAAGGCCTGATAAAACAGCTAAAAGAAAATTGGGCTGAGCGAGATTAATCATTAAAAAATTTAATCTAATTTCTCCCGGATCAGAGACAAAAGAATAAAGATATTCTAATCCTTGGCCAGAAACAAAACTGGTAAAAGTTTTATAAAGAGCAATCAAAATCGGTAGTTGGATAAAAATTAACAAAATTCCTGAAAAAGGATTAACTTTTGCCTCTTGATAAAGGGCGAAAGTTTCTTCAGCCATCTTTTTTTTATCGTTTTTGAACTTCTCTCTAATTTCTTTTAATTTTGGCTCTAATTCTGAAAGGGCTTTTTGGGATTTAATACTTTTCGAGTTTAAAGGGTAAAGAACAATTTTGCTAAGAATAGTAAGCAGAATGATAACTATGCCAAAATCTTTTCCTGGAATTATTTTGTATAATAAAACTAAAAAATTAAAAAGAGGCTGATAAAAAATAAGATTGAAAATATCGGTTAAAAACCTCATTAATGTTTGGATTTAGAATCAATCAATAATACCGGCTTTTTCAAAAAGCTCAACTATTGCGCCTTCCAGTTCCCTAAAACTTTTTTCTTCAATTCCTGGCAAGGCTACCAAAACCCCATCGACACCTTTTTTTATTTTTTTTATTCTTTTTCTAACAATTTCTCTTAATTTTCTTTTTACTTTATTTCTCAAAACTGCTTTTTTAGAAATCTTTTGAGAAACGACAAAACCAAATTTGGACTCGCCGTCTTCTTTTTCCAAGACTTTTAAAAACAAAAAATCTTTTCTCAAGCCTCTGCCTTTTTTAAAAACCTGTTCAAAATCTTTATTCCTTTTTAACCTATTTTCTTTAGGAAGCACCTTAAAAACAAATCCAGGTAATAAAATCCCAAAACCAAATCATTGTTAAATGATTGAAATTTCTAATTTTTGGATTTTGAACTTGGTCTGACATTTAATATTTGGACGATATTATATTTAGACCGTAAGTTTTTTCCTTCCTTTTTTTCTTCTTTTATTCAAAATCTTCCTTCCGTTTTTGCTATTCATTCTTTTAAGAAAACCATGCGTTCTTTTCCTTTTTTTCTTCTTGAGTTTTTTAAAAATAGCCATATTTCTAAATTAAAGTATCAAAAATTCTTAGAAAATTCAATTAGTTAATATTACAACAAAAAATTAAAGAAAAAAATAATCCACAGAATTCACAAGTTGTCCACAGGTTTTAAACTTTTCAAGGCTTTTTCTTGATTTTTTGTTTGATTGACATATGATAAAATAAATACTAGATAATAAGGTAGATTCAGGTTGTAAACTCTACTTTTCATTTTCTATTTCTATGACTAAAGAAACTCTTTGGCAAACAATTTTGGCTCAAATCCAGTTAAATATTTCCGAGGCGAATTTTGCTACCTGGTTTAAAAACACAACCATTGTTTCTAAGGAAAAGGAACGAATTCTTGTCTCAGTACCCAACTCGTTTGCTAAAGAATGGATTGAAAATAAGTACAGAAAAACAATTTTAAAAATCATTCGTTCTCAAGATCCAACTATTAAAAAAATTGATTTTGTTGTTGGTAGGTCAAGCGTTAAAAAAGAAAACATTATTCTAGCTGATTCGGAAAACGACCGAAACGAACAATTAGAGTTAAATCTTCGTCAAGACAAAACCGGTTTAAATCCACGATATACTTTTGAAAATTTTATTGTTGGCAGTTTTAATGAATTAGCCCACGCGGCCGCTTGGGCTGTTTCAGAAAATCCCGGTCTTGTTTATAATCCTCTGTTTGTTTATGGCAAAGTTGGTCTGGGCAAAACTCATCTTCTCCAAGCAATTGGAAACGAGATCAATAAAAGATTTCCCCAAAAACAATTAAAATATATATCAGCCGAAACCCTTACTTCAGGCATTGTTTCCTCTATAAAAAATCGAACGATTGAAAAATTTAAAGCTTCTCATCGAAAAATTGACGTTTTGATTGTTGACGACATTCAATTCTTGGCCGGCAAGGAAAAAACCCAAGAGGAGTTTTTCCACATTTTCAACACTCTCTATCAGGGCCAAAAGCAAATTGTTCTTTCTTCTGATCGACCGCCCAAAGCCATTCCTGCTTTGGCCGAAAGATTAAGATCGCGTTTTGAAGGAGGAATGATAGCTGACATCAGCTATCCTGATTTTGAAACAAGAATAGCAATCCTAAAAGCCAAAAGCCAAGAAAAAAAAGCCCAGGTGCCAGATCAAATCTACGAATTCTTAGCCTCAACCATCCAGACTAATATTCGAGAATTGGAAGGAGCCCTAAACAAAATTATTCTTTATCAGAAAACCCAAAATAAAAAAATTAGTTTAACGGAAACAAAAACTCTTCTTAAAGAATTAACCGCTCCTCCTCTCAAAAAAATTACTCCCCGGAAAATTATTCAAACAGTAGCTGAATTCTATGACTTAAAAGAAAAAGACATTATTTCTAACTCAAGAAGAAAGGAAATAGTTAAACCAAGACAAATAGCAATGTATCTTTTAAGAAAGAAACTCCAGAGTTCTTATCCTTTTATTGCCAGAAAATTAGGAGGCAAAGATCATACTACTGCTATTTATGCTTTTAAGAAAATTTCTGAAGAATTGGAAAAAGATGAAAATTTAGAAAAAGACCTTAATTTAATCTGGATTCGCCTTTCCAATATTTAATCTGTTGAAAACCGGTTTTTTTTACTGAATAAATGGTTAAAAATTTACTTTCTTGAAAGTAAAAAGAAAGGTATAATTAAATTAATAAAATGGGAAAAATTAAATGAGATTTCTAAGAGTTTAATTCTTCTATTTTTTTTCCCAATTTTTAAACAAATTATTAAAGGGTGAATTAAGAAAGAATCTTAGTTTTCCCCTTTACTAACAACAATAAATACTAACTTAATTAAATTATATGAAACTAACAATTCTTCAAAGTAAATTAAAAGAAATTTTGAATTTGGTGGAAAAAATACCAACTAAAAATTCGACTCTTCCAATTCTTAATAATATTCTATTAAAAACCAAAGAAAATTTTTTAGAACTTTCAACTACAGATTTAGAAATAGGCATTCGTGCCTGGAGTTTAGCTAAAATTGAAAAAAAAGGCGAGCTTACTGTCCCGGTTCAAATTCTATCAAGCTATGTTGGTTCTCTTAATCCTTTACCGCTTAAATTAGAAGTAAAAAAAGAAACTTTATTTCTTGAGTGCGATAACACTAAAACTCAGATTAAAGGAAGTCCCTCAGAAGACTTTCCCATTATTCCCGAGGCTAAAGAAGGAAAAATAATTTCTCTCTCAGGTCGCTCTCTTTGCCAGGGACTATCTCAGATAGTAAACATTTGTTCTCTCTCAACAATCAGGCCGGAGATTTCAGGAGTCTATTTTTCAATTGAAAAAGATTTGATTAAAATGGTTGCCACTGATTCTTTTAGATTGGGTGAAAAGAAAATTTTCTTTAAAAAACCCTTTTCTCTTTCAGAAACATATTCCCTGATTTTACCCCAAAAAGCAGCTTTTCATCTAATTTCGATTTTTGACCAAGAGGACCTTTTTAAAATCTATCTTTCTCCTAACCTTTTAATGTTCGAGTCTTCAATGAAAGAAGTAGATCATTCGAGGGTTCAATTTGTTTCAAAACTTATTTAAGGAGAGTATCCAAAATATGAAGAAATTATTCCTAAATCTTTTAAAACCGAAGCTCAAATTCCAAGAAGCGAATTTTTAAAGCAATTAAAAACAGCCAGTATTTTTGCAAGCAAGATAAATGAGGTAAAAATAAAATTTGACCCCAAGGAACATCAAATTCAAATTCTTTGCCAGAATCCAGAATTCGGTGAGCATCTTTCTACTTTAGGAGCTAAAATTAAAGGTAAAGAAAGTGAGGTTTCTTTCAATTATAAATTTTTACTCGATGGGTTGGCAAATATAGGAGCAGCCGAAGTTTCTTTTAATCTTTCCGAAGACAAAGAAGGCGAAGAAGGCCCGGCTGTTCTGAGGCCAGTGGGAGACGAAAGTTTTCTTTATGTAGTAATGCCGATTCAAGCCAGTTGATAAATATTGAATATTGAATATTGAAAGTTGTGAGGATTGGGGATTTGTTTTGCTCTTCGCTTTTTTACTTTCTATTTTCAATTGCTTTTTCCATAAATTCTCGCCAAATAGGTGCCGCCAAGACAAGGCCGGGTTGGCGGTAACTTGGGGAATTATCATTATTTCCCGCCCAAACACCAGTAACAATTTTTGAATTGTAACCGATTGTCCAAGCATCGTTAAAATATTGAGTGGTACCTGTTTTGACTGAAACACCTTTGAGATTTAAAGTAGAATTAGGGCCAAACATTGGCGTTCTTGCCTCGTTATCGGCCAAAATATCATTAATCAAATTTGCTACTTTTGAGCTAATTACCCGTTTAGGGTTGTTTTTTTCCTGTTCGATAATTTTTCCCTGATTGTCTTCGATTTTTAAAATAAATCGAGGCTGATTTCTTAATCCTCCGGCAGCAAAAACGCTATAAGCAGAAACCATTTCTAAAAGATTGACCTCGCCTCCTCCCAAAACTAAAGAAGGTCCGTAAAACGAAGCATCTTTCAGGCTGGTGATGCCTAGATCTTTAGCGGTTTCAACACTTTCTTTAATTCCGGCCAGATAAACCAAGGTTTTAACTGAGGGAACGTTTAAAGATTGGGCTAGGGCCTCCCTTAAGGTGACTGGCCCTCGAAATTTGCCATCGTAGTTTTGGGGAATGTAGGGTTTGCCTCCCCAAACACCAAAATTAGTTTTTTCGTCAATAACAATATATTGATCTGAATATCCTTTTTTAAAGGCAGTGGCATAAACAAAAGGTTTGAAAGCGGATCCGGGCTGACGTTGGCCTAGGGTAGCTACATCAAATTCAGGTTCAAAGGCGCAATTCCTGCCAGGAGAGCAATTAGGGGGGTAAGAATCGGCAAAATAATCAAGGCTGCCAATTAAAGCTAAGACTTCACCATTCTGAGGATTAATAGCCACCAAGGCGGTATTGTGGGCGCCGAGATTTTTGTTTCTTTCTCCCCATTTTTTAACAATTTTTTCCGCTTCCTTTTGTAGACCGATATCGAGAGTGGTAAAAACCTTCAACCCCTTTCTTTTCAGAAAGTCCTCGCCATATTTTTTAATTAGAAGTTTTCTAAGATAGAGAATGAAATGAGGAGCCTCAATTGGGGTTGAAGGTTTTTGGAATTTGATTTCTTCTTTTTTGGCTGCTTCGGCTTCTTTTTGGCTCAAATAACCTTCTTGAACCATTCGGTCCAAGACATAATTTTTCCTTCTTAAAAGCTCGTTTTTGTGTTCGCCATAAGGAGAAAGATAGCTAGGGCTTCTAATTAAACTGGCCAGGACAGCCGCTTCGACCAGAGTAATATCTTTGGCTTTTTTGGAAAAAAAAGTTTGACTGGCCGCTTCAACACCATAAGCATTACTGCCAAAAGGAACTTGATTGAGATACCATTCTAAAATTTGATCTTTAGAGTAACGTCGATCAAGCTCTAAAGTGAGAATTATTTCTCTAATTTTTCTTTTAATGGTTTTTTCAGGCGTTAAAAAGGTAGACCTGATAAGTTGTTGGGGAATAGTTGAGCCTCCTTGGACCGGTTTTTTTAATTTAAGGTCAATAAGAAAAGAACGAAAAATAGCTCTTAAGTCAATGCCAAAATGATGATAAAAATTAGCATCTTCAGCGGCAATAACCGCCATTTTCAGATCTTCGGACATTTCTTCCAAAGGAATAATTTCTCTTTTTTCTTCGCCAAAAATAGTGTATAAGAGAACTTCACCAGTGCGATCATAAATTTTAGTAGGAAGAGCAATTTGTCTTTCACTGAATTTTTCGGGCCGAGGAAGGTCTTTGGCGTAGTAAAAAAATAAAGCTAGGGAAAAAAGAGAAAAGATAGCTGAGCCGTAAACAAAGAATTTTAAAAAAACAAAAAGTTTTCTTAAAAAATTTCCTTTTTGAAAAATTTTTCTTTTGAATTTTCTTTTAGCCATTTCGGTTCTATCTTAAGACGATTTTTGTTTTTTGTAAATTCAAGATTGAAATTCTTTTAAGGACCTGTTAGAATTGGCTTGAAGATATTGATAAGATAAGGTTATTTTTTCTATTATGTCAGGTCATTCTCATTGGCACAAAGTAAGATACAAAAAAGGAGTAGCCGACGCTCAAAAAGGAAAAGTTTTTTCCAAAATGGCTCGGCTGATTGCCGTTGCCGCCAGAGAAGGAAGTGATCCGGAAAAGAACTCGAAATTGAGATTGGCCATTGAAAAAGCCAAATCTCTTAATATGCCGAATGAAAACATTGAAAGGGCGGTTAAGAGAGGGAGCGGAGAATTAGAAGGAAGAGAATTGCAAGAGGTTTTATTTGAAGCCTATGGTCCTGGTAATGCCGCTATTATTATTGAGGGAATTACTGACAATCGAAATCGCACTCTTAATGAAGTTAAACATATTTTGAGCGAGCACGGCGGGAAATTAGCGGGTGAAGGTTCGGTAAAGTGGCTTTTTGAACAAAAGGGGGTGATTACGATTAATCCCGAAGAACAATCGCCAGAATTTCAGAAGAAGGAAGAACTCGAATTGAAAATAATTGACGCTGGGGCTGACGATTTTCGTTGGGAAGAAGGAGTTTTAGAAATTTGCATAGATCCCAAAAGGCTTCAGGAAGTAAAAAATACTTTGATTGACCAAGGAATTAAAGTTGAATCTGTAAGTTTGGATTGGGTGGCCAAAGAGGAAATTTCTGTTTCCGAAAAAGAAAAAGAATCAGCTGAAAAATTGTTCCTTGCTTTAGACGAAAATGACGATATTCAGGAAATATATTCTAACCTTCAGGCGTGAATTGAAGGTATGTCAAAATCCAAATATTAAATACTAAGTTGAGTTCGAAGTCCAAACAACAAAAATAATTTTTAATATTAAATTATTTAAGATTGATTTAAAACTTGGATTTCGGCGTTTAGATTTATGATAATTTTAGGCATTGATCCCGGAACAGCAACAACGGGTTATGGAGTAATAAGAAAAGTTGAGCGCTACCGTTCTACCAAAAAGCGACCCGGCAGTCGAGTAAAGACCAAAAAAGAATTGAAATGTTTGGCTTACGGTACAATAAAGACAAGTCCTGAATTTTCAAACGCCGAAAGATTGAGACAACTTCAAAATCAATTAAACCGGATTATTAAAAAACATCAACCTGATTTTTTAGCGGTTGAACGACTTTATTTTTTTAAAAACGCGAAAACAGTCATTTCGGTCGCTCAAGCCAAAGGGATTGTTTTATTAGTCGCGGCCAAGAAGAAAATTCCTGTTTTAGAATTTACTCCTTTACAAGTAAAAATGACTATTGTTGGTTATGGCCGAGCTTCTAAAAAACAAATTCAAGAAATGGTTAAAGTTTTACTTCATTTAGAAGAATTGCCTCGGCCTGATGATGCGGCCGATGCTTTAGGAATAGCCGTTTGTTGTGCTAATTTATTAAGATGATGTCCGGGACCGCTGGGGGAATTTCTTCTGTGCCGTACTTGTTTTGGTACGGGGTTGACAAACCTTTTCGAATTCATATAATTCGGTTAATCCTAAAAGGTCGATACTTCTAACCTTATCTATTAGGATCTTTAATATGGAAAAAGAGATTTGGAACTATGACGATGAGCTGGAGAATCCAGAAGAGGATTTGGAAGAAGATTTAGGAGAAGAATTAGAGGGGTATGATGATGAGGGACCAGAAGAAGGAAACCCGGAAGAAGATTTTGTTGAGGAAGATTGGTAGTCAAAAGCCCCTTTTCATCGAAGGGGCTTTTGATTGTGGCTAAAATGTTAAAAGGCTTGAACCTTGACTATAAAAACAAAGAGAATCGTTTTTGAACAATTTTTCTTTTTAATTTTCGTTTTAGAGTAATAATGATAACCGCCGAAAGAATAGATAGGCCAAGGGCTGTTAGAAAAACAAAGAAAAAGTTTTGAGAAAATTTTTCCCCAGACTGTTCTCTGGTGATAATTTCAGCCAAATTTATCGTTGGTCTATTTACTTTGGCGGTTTTCTCATTTTTTTCTTTTTCTTTTATTCCAATTTTGTTTGTTTCCGAAATGATGTTTTTAGCGCCTGGGGTAAGAATCGAACTCCATTGCCAACCAGCCATTGTTCGATTAAGAGATTCTCCCTGATTAGCTCTTTCGTAATAAACTTCATCGACTATTTTTTTGTCCGGCCCCAAGAGTTTTAGGCCGTCACCATTATTATTGAGGGTGATTTTTGTTTCTTTTCTCGAGAGCAATAAAAAACCGTTTGCTTTAATTCGACTCTTTTCGGGCAAAATAAAAATCTTTGTGCTGCCTTTAATATCCTGAAGAGACCAACCGGAAAGATCAATCAATGTCTTCCCTTTGTTAAAAATTTCAATATATTCATTTTGGTCATCAGGTCCTTCAGGCGAAGGCAGAATTTCATTAAGAAAAATAGTGTTCAGAGTTTCTTTTTGGTTTGTTAGAGTTAATTTCTTTATTTGATCGTTTTTAGCCTTCGGAGTTCCTCCTGGATTTTGGCTTGTTTGCCAGTTAGTTCTTTCTGAACCAGCCAACCAAGGATTAATTCTTGCCATTGTTTGCTTGGTGGCGTTCTCGCCTTTAAACCAGCCGCTTGAGCAGTTTATTTCATCAATAAGATTGCCTTGATTGTCAATTAGCCGAAGAACCTCGCCTTCATTTTTTAAACTTCCTTGGTAAATAAAATCAGCCGGAATTCCCGGCACGCTTTTATCATTAGTTCTTTCTAAAAGAAAAAACGATTTACTTTTGATTTTCCCTTCTAATTCAATAATGGGAGTGTTGTCTTCGGCGGTTAGTTTCCAACCCTCGAGTTTGATTTTTGAATTGGTGTTATTATACAATTCAAGCCACTCATTGTTAGAGGAGATTTTATTTCCCATCCAACAAATTTCATTGATAACAATGTCTAAGGGATGGGCGGCAAAAGAAGGTAAGGGAAAGAATGCAGAAACAAAAAGGGTTGGCAGAACGACTTTTATGGTTTTGTTTAATGTCAAAACTCGAATGATAAATGCCAAATAAAGTCCAAATAGCTAAATGGCAGAAGAGGCTTTAAATTTTTTTGGTTTTGTCGTTGATTTAACATTTGGATTTTGGCATTTAGAGTTAAATCAACCTTTTTTGATTATCAGTGTATTTTATTCCTAGGTGTTTATAGGCCAGTTCTGTCGCTACTCTTCCTCGGGGTGTTCTTTTAATAAAGCCTAACTGCATCAGATAGGGCTCATAAATATCTAGGATAGTATTAACTTCTTCTGAAGTGGTGGCGGCAATCGCTTGAAGGCCAATAGGGCCACCATCAAATTTTTCAATAATCGTTCTTAGAATTTTCCGGTCTCCTTCTTCTAAGCCCGCTCGGTCAATTTCCAGAAAATCCAAGGCTTTTTCGGCAATTTTTTTAGTAACCACTCCATTAGCCTCAACTTGAGCCCAATCCCTCACCCTTTTAAGGAGACGATTTGCTACCCGAGGGGTGAAGCGTGATCTTTGAGCAATAGTTTTGATCGCTTCCGGCTCAATTTCGACTTTTAGAATCCGGGCCGAGTTTTCGATGATTTTCTCAATTTCTTCCGGCCGATAAAAATTAAGTTGGAAAATAGCTCCGAATCGATTTCTTAGGGGAGAAGAGAGAAGGGCGATTTTAGTGGTAGCGCCAACAAGAGTAAATCTCGGCAAAGGAAGGTCCATTGTTTTGGCCATCGGTCCTCTGCCCAAGATAAGATGGAGCCTGTATTCTTCCATTGCCGGATAAAGAAATTCTTCAATCATTTTATAAAGGCGATGGATTTCGTCGATAAAAAGAATATCTCCTTCCGAAAGATTAGTTAAGATAGCGGCTAGATCGCCAACTTTTTCAATAGCTGGTCCCGTGGTTATCTTAATATTAGCTTCCATTTCTTTGGCAATAAGATAGGAAAGAGTGGTTTTGCCAAGACCGGGACCTCCATAAAATAAAAGATGCTCGCAGCAAGGCTCTTTTCTTTTTTTAGCTGCTTTAATGATAATTTTGAGATTCTTTTTAATCCTTTCTTGACCAACAAAGTCAGTCCATTTTTGGGGTCTCAAGGTTGAATCTAAAACCTCATCTTCTTCTGTGAATTCCGAAGAGATAATTTTTTTAACCCGAGTTAACCGTTTTGGTCCATTTGTTCCCCTTGACAAATTTGTCATATTCTTGTAAAATATAGATGTAGTCCCGGAGTTGGGGGTAAGAAATCTTCCGCAGACGGGCAATTTGGCTCTTAAAGGCGAAATTGTTCCTCGGGAAGATTCCTAAACTTTGTTCTTGTCTAAGTTGCCCCCAACTCCGGGACTACTCCCCTTATTAAAGGGGTTTTTATTTAGCCCATGATTCTCTCGACTTCTTCAATGGTGGTAATTCCCTTTAAGACTCTTAAAAAACCATCTTGTTTCATTGTAATCATTCCTTTTTTAATGGCTAATTTTTTAATCTCAGCAATAGAAGGATTGGTTAAGATAAATTTTTTCATTTCGTCGTCAACGAGAAATATCTCAAAAACACCAACTCTTCTTCGATAGCCGGTTTGATTGCAGGCCGGACAACCAACTACTTTGGGAATTTTAGTTTCTTTAGAAAGAGGCGGTATTTTTATTTTTAGAGAGCTTAATTCTTCTTTGAGTTTTGCCAGTTCTTCGGCTGAAACCTTTTCGAGTCGTTTACACTTTTGGCAAACTCTTCTTATCAATCTTTGAGCAATGACCAAATTAAGGGCGGGGCCGATATTAGCAGTTTTAGCGCCTAAAGAAGTTAACCTGGCAACAGTGCCGGCCGCATCATTGGTGTGAAGGGTAGTCAAAACAAGATGACCGGTAAGGGCAGCCTGAATGGCAGTTTCTACTGTTTCCAAATCTCTAACCTCTCCTACCAGAATAACATCGGGGTCTTGTCTCATTACTGATTTTAAACCGCTAGCAAAATCGTAGCCCCTGCTTGGATTAACTTGAGTTTGGGAAATGCCTTCAAGATGATATTCGATTGGGTCTTCAATAGTGATAATTTTTATTTCTGGCCTTTTGATTTTTTTTAAAAAGGCATAGAGAGTGGTGGTTTTACCTGAGCCGGTCGGGCCGGTAACAATAATCATTCCGTTAGGTCTTTTAATTTCCTTTTCAACTGTCTTAAATAGATCCTTCCTAAGGCCTAAATTTTCTAATTCAATCAGGGCTTTGGGGTCGAGAATTCTTAAAACCACGGATTCACCATATTCAGCCGGCAGAGTGGAAGCTCTTATTTCAATGAGAATTTCTCCTAATTGAATAGTAAATCTTCCATCTTGGGGTTTGTCAAAAATATTTAATTTGATGCCTGCCAAGAGCTTGAGCCGTGAAAGAAGGGTCTGATAGGTTTTGAGTTCAAGAAAAGAGACGTCTTGAAGGATACCATCTATTCTGAGCCGAATTCTTGCCTTTTCTTCTTCCGGCTCAAGATGAATATCAGACGCCTCTAAATTAATTGCCCCGATTAAAATGGTTTCTAATAATTCGGTTATTGGTGAGCTTAAATACTCTTTGATTTTTTCCTTGTAATCAGAGATATTTTTAACTTCGTTTTCAAATTCAAGAATTTTTGCTTTAGAAATTCTTACTTCTCCGGTTATTTTTCTAAAATCTTCCTTCATTTTGTTTAAACTAATTCATTTTTCTCTAAAAGTCAAACTTAAAAAATAACCGATTTTCTAGAAATAAGACCGATCTTAATTTTTCCAGAATTAATTAAATATGATAAGATAAAAGAGTTAATAAGCCAATTATTAAAAAAGAATGTCCAATTTAAGCGGGGAGTGTCGGTTTTATGAAATGGAAATGCGTTACCAAAAGCGCGACTCAGACAAAAAGATTTGGCGAAGCGTTAGCCAAACAGATTTTAAAGAAGTCGGCCAAAGAGGCCTTGGTGATTGGCTTAACCGGTAATTTAGGGGGAGGTAAAACTACTTTTCTCCAGGGATTTGCTAGAGGCTTGGGTGTTCAAGAAAAGGTTCTTAGTCCTACTTTTGTGATTTACAAAAGATTTAGGATCCAAGCTCAAAAATTTAGAAATTTTTATCATTTCGATTGTTATCGTCTAAATTCACTTAAAGAAATTTTGGCCTTAGGTTTTAAAGAAGCAGTTAAAGACCCCGAAAACATTATTGTTATCGAGTGGGCTGATCGGATAGCCGAGATTTTGCCTCAAAAAACTATTTTTCTAAAGTTTAAATTTATTGATAAAAACACAAGAGAAATTTGGGTCTATTTTTAAGATTGGATTTCTGATTTTGGAAAGAACTTTTAACGGCTTTGATTTTAATAAAGCCGTTATTTAAAAAACAAACGATTTTTCCCTTCGTTTTAAATTGAAATTAAAAGCCCGGAAGAGTAAAATGAAAACAAAGTCATGAAGAGATTGATGATTATTGACGGAAATGCTTTGGTCCATCGAGCTTATTACGCTTTACCAAAGTTGACCAAAAAAGATGGAGAATTAGTTAACGCTGTCTACGGTTTTTTATTGCTTTTTCTAAAGGCAATTAAAGAGTTTCGGCCTGATTATATTTGTGCTTGTTTCGATCTGCCTGCGCCTACTTTTAGACATAAAGAGTTTGCCGAATACAAGGCTACCCGGGTTAAGGCTCCAGATGAACTTTATGAACAAATTCCTAAGATAAAAAAAATTCTGTCAGCTTTCCAAGTGCCTATTTTTGAAAAAAAAGGTTTTGAAGCCGATGACCTAATTGCCACTATTGTCAAGAAAGTGAAACATTCTGATCTAAAAACAGACAATGAAATCATAGAAGCCATTATTCTGAGCGGAGATCTGGATATTCTTCAGATGGTAGATGAAAAGACAAAAGTTTGCGTTCCCAAAAAGGGAATCCGAGAAACAATTTTATATGATGAAGAAAAGGTCTGGCAAAGATACCAAATTCCTCCTTCCCGACTACCTGATTTTAAGGCCTTAAGAGGCGACCCTTCAGATAATATTCCGGGTGTGCCGGGAATTGGTGAAAAAACAGCCATTGAACTTCTTAAGGAGTTTGGAAATCTGGAGAATCTTTATCAGGCAATAGAAGAAAAGTCGGAAAGGGCTGAGAAAATAAAACCAAAAATAAAAAAGGCCTTACAAAAATTAAAAGAACAAGTCTTTTTTTCAAGGAT
>CAYTKG010000008.1:0-14310 GCA_964438335.1 uncultured Candidatus Saccharibacteria bacterium
GAAATCAAAATTTAAAAAATTTAAAAATTTTACCCCAATCTGTGGAAAACTTTTTCCCAATTTAGCTTTATTTTTGAAAACCAACCTCGGACGTCCGTACATTTTGGAATTTCGGAGAAATTTTTAAAAAGAAAAAACCTCAAATAAAAAATCTAAAGAGTCTGTTGAAACTCCAAATATAGGTATAGATTTTATTTTTTTCTGACCTCAAGCGGGTGAGCGGAATTGAACCGCCGTCCCTAGCTTGGGAAGCTAGTGTACTACCACTGTACTACACCCGCGCTTCGCTTCGCTCAGCGTAAACTGCTTTGCCTCGCCTTGCTCACTTCGCTCCGCTCAGTGTAAACTACTTTGTTTCATTTGTTTCATCCTTGTGGATTCAACATAAACTACTTTAAAATTCCTTTGATTTCGGCCAAAAATCTTGTCCAAAAGTTTTGAGGATTAATTTCTTTTCCTTCTCCGGGCTGCTCTTTTTTGATAACAACAGCGGTTTCGCCCGGCTTTTTATAACCCTGTTCTCTGATTTTTGCCTCCCAAAAGTTCTGCTTCTCGGCTTCGGCAATACCGCTTTCTAATTGCCGAGTTTTCTCCTCTAAGGCCTTTATTTCTCCTTCCAGAATTTTTATCTTTGCCGAAAGTTCTCTTCGTCTCATCACTATTTTCCAATTTGAAAAAAGCAAAAAAGTAATTATGATTAATATAGAAAAAACTAAAATGGCGGAAAGAAATTTGGTTTTTATTTCCTTTTTTCTCTCTTTAATCTTTTTCCTCATATGATTAAGCTTAAGGTTAAAAAGAAAAACTTAAGAAAACTTTTTTGGATATTAGTTACCGCCGTCGTTGTTCTCAGCACTATTTTGTTCCTAATCGCTCCCTTATTTTAAAGTCTCTTCCAAAGATTTTCAAGGAATCTAAGTCGTTGAGGCCCAATTGTTTTCAGGGCTGATTTTTTTAGATTCTTAAATTCGGGCAAACCCAAAAAGGCAGCACCCCCAAAATAAACCAAAGCACCAAAAAGAAAACCAAAAAGGGTCTGAAAAAAAACTCCCCAGAAAGTGATCAAAGAAAAAATTTTTGCTAAAAATCTTAAAGAAAACCATGCCCCGCTACCGGCTAAAAAAGCTAAAATTAAAATTTTCTTCAACGAATTAAAAATTTCTTTTAACCCAACAAAGCCGATTTTTTTAACAAAAATAAAGAAGAGAAACGAGCTTTGAAAACAGCCCGAAAAAGTCAAAGCCAGAGGAAAAGCAAGCACTTGAATGTTTTTAATGTCTCTGAGTTTTAAAAAGCCGGTGATAAAATTTGAAAAAGCATTGGGAAATCCCAGAAGCAACAAAAAAAGAAGCGAGAAAGCGATGTTTAGAAAAACATTGACTATTTGAAGGATAGTAGGCGTCTTGGTGTCGTGAATAGAATAAAAACTTTTTTGAAAAAAGGGAACAAGAGAGAAAGTAAAGATAGAAAGTGAAAAAATACCCAAACAGCCGGCGGTTAATCTTGTTTCTAACCACCCCCACTTCCCTGCTCCTAAAACCACTCTTACAATCTGACCCCTTAAAACAAAAATCAGAACTGACAAAGGAAGGGCTAAAAAGAGAATCTGTCTAAAAGCCAAAGAAAAACAATTCCAAAGTTTCTTTTTGTCGCCAAGGGCCCAGTCTTTTGATAAAATAGGAAAGGCGGAAATGGCAAAAGGAACGCCAATGATACTAACCGGAAAATATTGAAGGTTTTTTGAAAAATTAAAAATGGCAATGCTACCCGGAATTAAAGTGGAACAAAGAGCAGTGATAACAATTAAGTTTATTTGAGTCAGGGCCGAACCGACCGATGAAGGAATGGTTAGTTTCAGCAATCTCTTAAGGGCAGCGTCTTTAAAATCCAGAATTCTTGAATAACGATAGCCAGAGCTATAAGCGGCCGGGACTTGAATTAGAAAATGAAGTAGAGCGCCCAAAATCACCCCTAAAGCCAACCCATAAGTTCCGAAAACCGGCACAAAGAATAAAATGCCAAGGATAATCCCTAAATTATATAAAATCGGCGTCAAACTATAAACCAAAAATTTGTCAAAATAATGTAAGATTCCGGAAAAAACAGTGCTTAAAGAAAAGAGAATAGGGCTTAAAAGCATTATTCGGGTTAAAACAACTGTTTTTTCTCTCTGCTCTAGGCTAAAACCGGGTGCAACCAATTTCAATGTTTGAGGAATAAAAAAAACTAAAAGAAAACAAATAATGCTTAAAAGAAGTAAAGAAGAGTTTAAAATATTGTTTGAAAAACGAAATGCCTTCTCTTTTCCTTTTTCAAACTCTTGGGAAAAAACCGGCAAAAAAGCGGCCGTAATTCCGCCGGCCACTAAAACTGCTTGAAGAAAATCAGGAATTCGAAAAGCGGCAAAATAAATGTCTAAATCGCCGCTGGCGCCGAATCTGCCAGCCAAGAGCCGATCTCTCAATAAACCAAAAACACCATTAAGAACAGTAAAAAAAGAAATTAAAAGAGCCGCTGAAGTAAAGCCGTTTGTTTTGGAATTAAAAATTCTATTAAGCATTGCCATAAGGATATTCTATTCTATCACAAAAGCCGCGTTTAACGCGACTTTTGTGTTGTTTGGGCAGACTGTAAGCCGGATTCTGTTCCAATCGCTAAGCGATTGGAGGTAATCATTTGTCTATTGCCTCTTTCCTCTGCCTGAAGCACCAGAAAGAGGTCATGCGGCCTACTTTTTACCGAAATCTGAGATAAAAACCTGATTTCGGCTTTGGCCTTGCACCCGGTAAGGGTTTAGCCGTATCAGCCCCTTGGTTACCCAAGGACTCCTCCTCTTTATCTACAAAGAGGAGGTCTCAAACATTTCTGTCTGAGACGTTCCTTTTCGCACCTCTACGATTACTCGCGGCGGGTGTTACCCGCTACCTTTTGACCCTTCAGTCTGATAAAAGATGAAGGGGAGTGTCCGGACTTTCCTCCCTTAACGCCTCGCTCCGCTCAGCGTAGCCATCAGTTACCAGATATTAGTTTTCAAAAAACATCTAACAACTTCCAACTGATAACTGCGTTGAGCGGAGCGAAACGCTAGGGCGATTACCCGTCTGCCCAAAAATTTCTAAATTATCTAAATTTTTAAAAAACTTTTAAAATGATTATCTAAATTAAAAATGATTATTTAAACACGACTAGTCAATTTTTAAAATAGCTAATTTTAATGATATAGCTGATCTCTAATAATATTAAACAATAACAGGTATTTAATAATAACAGATATTAAACAATAATAGATATTTAATAATAACAGAAACCGAAAGAAAATTCAATCCCTAAATTCGTATTAATTCTGCCATGGCAGAATTAATACGAATCTGAATTGGTTAAAAGCTATCTTTACTGGCCTTACTGCCTTTACTGGCCTTACTGCCTTTGCTGGCCTTGCTGCGTTTGCCGGCCTTATCTTTTATTCGCTTATCTATTCTTGAACTTATTTACTTAAATTCACTTATCTACTCTTGTTTTTCTTGTTTGCCATTTTCCCCTGCTTCATTATTTTCATTTTCCCCTTTTTCCTCGCCTTCCTTTTCTTCACCATCCCCTTTTTTCTCGTCTTTCTCTTCCTTTTGAATTTTTTCTGCATCTTCTTCCTTCTCTTGAATTTCTTTGGTTTTTTCTCGCTCAGGCCCTTCCGGTTTTTCTTTTTCTTCTGTCGATTCTCCTTTGTCTATCTTTTCTTTCTTTTCAACTTTCGCTTTTTCTTTATCTTCTTTTTCCTCTGTCTCCTTCGCCTCTTTTGGCGCCTCTGCAACCTCTGCTCCTTTTATTTCTTTTGTTTCCTCTTTTTTCTTTTTTGATTTCTTGTGAACGGCAATTTTTTTTCCTTCTAAAATTCCCTCTCTTATAAGCAAATTGTGGACCGAAGCAGACGGCTGAGCGCCCATTGCCAACCAATGTTTTATCCTTTCCGGCTTTAATCCTTTTTCCTTGGTGAGAGGATCATAGAATCCTAGAATTTCCAAAGGCCTCCCTCCCTTAGGAGGGCTTTTTTTCTCAATCACTACAATTCTAAAAAATGGGCGATTTCTCTTACCTCTTCTGAATAATCTTATTCTTAACATCTTAACATAAATTGGGATCACCAACCTTTTATTTTTAAGGCCTCTTCGGCCGCCTCTTCCTCGGCCTCATGCTTGGAAGAACCTTCACCTTTGGCTATTAACTCATTTTCTAAAAAAACACCGACAATAAAATGTTTGGCATGGTCCGGCCCCCATTCGTCTAAAACTTTATAAACAGGGGTTATTTTCGCTCTTTCTTGAGCCTCTTCCTGAAAACGCGATTTCGGATCTTTATAGAGACCTTTTTCAATAATTTCGGGAAGCCGAGCCAACAAATCCTTCTTTATAAACTTCTGACAGGCCTTATATCCTTGATCCAAATAGATAGCGCCGACAAAAGCTTCAAAGGTATCAGCCAGAATATAAGCCCTAGCCTTGCCCAATTCTTTTTGTTCGCCTCGTGAAAGTAATAGAAAATCATTAAAACCTAAATTCTTAGCCACTTCGGACAAAATTTTAGCATTGACTAAAGCCGCTCTCCAGTTGGTTAATTCTCCTTCCGATTTTTCGGGATAATTTTCAAAAAGCCATTGGGTAACTACTAACTCCAGAACAGCATCCCCCAGAAACTCTAATCTTTCGTTATGAAACAAATTAAAACCGGGGTTTTCATTAAGATAAGAACGGTGACAAAAGGCCTGAATCAATAAATCTTTATTTTTAAATTTTAACTTTAACTTCTTTTCCAGTTTGGCAAAATTTTTTCTTAGAGAATTCTGACCACCGGAATTGAAAGAATTTTTCATTATTTAATCATCAGCGAATAGCGAATCAATACGAATTTTGAACTCTTTTTTTATTTTTGTTTATTCGTCAAGGACTCGTTATTCGTTGATTCTTTTTCCATTTCTTTATAGACAGTTCCCAAAACGCCATTAACAAATCGACCCGAACTCTCTCCCCCAAAATTCTTTGCTAACTCAATCGCTTCATTGATGGCCACCTTGGGGGGGACCTCCTCTTTGTTTCCAAAAACCAGCTCAAAAAGACCGATTCTTAAAACATTTCTATCAACAATTGAAATTTGGGCGATTGGCCACTGAGGGGCGGCTTTCTCGATAATCTTATCAATCTCAGAAAGATGTTTAACTACTCCATCTGTTAACCGCGAAACAAAAGATTTATCCTTCAAACCAGGGCCAAAAGCCCTAATGTTTTTCTCAACAATTTTCCTAAGGTCTCCTTTTTTATTATAGAAATCCCACTCATACAAACTCTGCATGGCAATAGAACGTGAAAGATGACGAGAAGACATACTCTAAAAATTTCAAATGTTAAAGCCCAAATGCCAAATAAAACTTAAATCTAAATTTCAAAATCTTTTTGATGTTTAGTTATTTGACATTACTTGCCCCGAACTAAAATCCATAAGGATTGATGGTATCAAGGATTTGACCTTTGGATTTTGCCATTGGGATTTTTCTTTTTCTGGCGTTCAACACTTTCTTTTGCTCCTTTTTTCTTTTTAGCCTTTATTTCCTTTTCCCGAACCTTTCTTTCTTTCTTTTCCAGCTTTTCCAAAACATTAATTATTTCCTTGCCTTTATAATAACCGCAATACCAGCAAACCGTATGAGGCAAAATTTCTTTGCCGCATTTTGAACAAACAGTTAAAGAAGGACTTTTTAAAAAAATATGAGCCCTTCTCCTGTTTCTTTTTGATTTTGTATGACGAGATTTAGGAACGGCCATAAACTTCTACGTTTTTTGTCTTCAGAGCTTCAGTCAACGCCCACTTAAATCAAGAATTGAATTCCAAAAGTCAAAATCTTTCTAATGCTAACATAGCGATTAAAAACTTTCAAGAGTTTTCAATTCAAGCAGTTAAAATCTTTATCGGTCGAAAACTTTTTCGATGAATTTGACAAGGACCGTATTTTTCCAACATTTTTCTGTGCTTTTTAGTTGGATAACCCTTGTGTTGGTCAAAATGGTATTGAGGATATCTTTGATGATATCTTTCCATTATTCTATCTCGAGTCACTTTAGCAATAATACTGGCGGCGGCGCAGGAAAAAATTTTATTGTCAGCCTTGACAATTGATTTCTGAGGAAAATTTGTTTTGATTTTTATTCTGCCGTCCAAAATTAAAAAGTCAACTCCAAGATTTTGCTTTTTAAGTTTAAAATTCAGTTTCTTTACCGCCCGCTCCATAGCCAACTTTGTCGCCTCAAGAATATTGATTCTATCAATCACTCTATTCCCTACTCTCCCCACTTCCCACTCTATAGCGGGGTGTCTAACCAAAATTTCATAAAGTTTTTCTCTTCTCGCTGGCGAAAGTTTTTTTGAATCTTTTACTTCTCTTAAAAGATTTTTAACTTTTAATTCTTGAAATTTAAGATTTGACCGGTGCCTGCCCTCTATTTCTTTAATCCGAAGTTTTCTAATCTCGACAGGCTTAACCGTCACCGCAGCCGCTATTACCGGTCCGGCCAGCGGGCCCCTGCCTGCTTCATCTAAACCGACGACTATTCTGTGCCCCTGTCTCCAAAGCTTCTTTTCTTTTTTTAGATTCATTAAATTATCTTATCACAAGACCCCCAAAATGATTATTTTCCACAATTTGACTTACTCTTTTTGAGCGACTAAAATACTATAATGACTGAGCCAAAATTTACTCATCTCCATGTTCATAGTCATTACTCTTTATTAGACGGCTTGCCCAAAATTGATGAACTTTTAGATTATGTCAAAGAATTAGGCATGGACGCAGTTGCCCTAACCGATCATGGGGTCTTGTACGGAGCAATTGAATTTTTTAAAAAAGCGACTGCTAAAGGAATAAAGCCCATTCTCGGGGCCGAAGTTTATTTGGCGTTTGAAAGAATGAATCAATTCAGGCCCCGGATCGATGATAAAAGATATCATCTTGTTCTTCTGGCTAAAAATGAAATTGGCTACAAAAATTTAGTCAAATTAATTACCAAAGCCCACTTAGAGGGCTTTTATTACAAACCGAGAATCGACGAAGAATTATTAAAGAGATACTCGGAAGGGTTGATTGCTCTTTCCGCCTGTCTGCAAGGCAAAATTCCCAAACTAATCTTGGCTAAAAAATATGAAGAGGCAAAAAATCAGGCCCTTAAATATCAAAAAATTTTTGGAAAAGAAAATTTTTATCTAGAATTGCAACATCATCAAAATTTAAAGGAACAAAAAATTGTCAACGAGGCCCTAATTTCAATCGGTCAAAAATATAATATTCCTCTGGTGGCCACCAATGACGTTCACTATCTAAAACCGGAAGACGCCAAAGCCCAAGATATTTTAATGCTTATCAACACCGGCGCAGATAAAAATGATCCGGAGCGACTGACAATGCTGGCCGATGATTTTTCACTCAGGCCACCGGCAAGAATGATACAAGACTTTGAAGATATTCCCGAAGCAATTGAAAACACTCAAAAAATTAAAGAACTCTGTAATTTTCAGTTTGAGCTCGGAGAACCAATTATGCCCGAGTTTAAAACTCCAAGCGGCGAGACGCCGGAATCATATTTAAGAAAACTTTGCCGTCAAAGGTTAAAAAGAAGATACGAGGAGCCACCTTCAAAAGAAATTAGGGAAAGATTAAGGAAAGAGCTGGCCGTGATTGAAAAAACCGGCTTTGCCTCCTATTTTTTAATTGTCGAAGATTTTGTCAGATGGGCCAAAGAAAATAAAATCGTGGTTGGTCCGGGACGTGGTTCAGTAGCCGGTTCGATTGTCGCCTACCTCTTGGGAATTACCGAAATTGATCCTTTAAAATACAATCTGCTTTTCGAGCGGTTCTTGACTGAAAAAAGAATCAGCCCGCCGGATATTGATTTGGATTTCGCCGATACCAGAAGAGACGAAGTAATTGAGTATGTAAGAAAAAAATACGGTCAAGACAGAGTGGCCCAGATTATTACTTTTGGAACGATGGCGGCCCGGGCGGCGATTAGAGATGTGGGCAGAGCCATGGGTTACACCTATAGTTACTGCGATCAAATCGCTAAGATGATTCCAATGTTTTCCTCTCTCGATAATACTTTGGAAAAAATTGATGATTTTAAAAGGATTTACGAGGAAGATGAAAAAGCTAGAATTCTAATTGATAATGCCCGCAAACTGGAAGGAGTAGCCCGCCATGCCTCCACCCACGCCTGCGGCGTAGTGATTTCAAAAGAGCCGCTGGAAAATATCGTTCCCTTGCAACACCCTACTCAAAAAGATGAAGCTATTGTTACCCAATATGATATGCGAAGCATTGAAGACCTGGGGCTTTTAAAAATGGATTTCTTGGCCCTAAGAAATCTTACTATCATTGAAAACACTTTAAACTTAATTCAAAAAAACCGCAAAATTAAAATTGAATTGGACTCCCTTCCTTTTGATGACGAGAAAACTTTTGAACTTTTACGAAAAGGAGAAACCACCAGTGTTTTCCAGTTAGAAAGCAATGGAATGAAAAGATATCTAAGGAGTTTAAAGCCGAGTAAATTTGAAGATGTAGTGGCCATGGTTGCCCTCTATCGACCCGGCCCGATGGAACTTATTCCTCGGTACATTGAAAGGAAAAATAAAGGAAAAAAGATTAAATATTTGCATCCCAAATTAGAACCTATTCTTCGGGAAACATACGGTATCATTGTCTTTCAGGAACAATTAATGCGGCTTGCCAGGGATCTGGCCGGCTTTACCGCTTCTGAGGCCGATATCCTACGAAAGGCAGTCGCTAAAAAAATTAAGTCCCTTTTGCTGAAACAAAAAGAAAAATTTATAAAAGGAGTGATAAATCATAGCGCCAGCGAGGAAATAGCGAAAAAACTCTGGGAGTGGATTCTCCCTTTCGCTCGATATGGTTTTCCCAAAGCCCATTCGGTTTCTTATGCCACCATTGCTTACCAAACCGCCTATCTTAAAGCCCATTTTCCGGTTGAATTTATGGCCGCCGTCTTTGCTTCGGAGAAATCAGAAGTGGAAAAAATTGCTTTTCTTATTGGAGAATGCAAGCGAATGGGCATCACTGTTTTACCGCCGGACATCAACGAATCAGAAATCAACTTCACCACCACCGGCGAAAATGAGATAAGATTCGGCCTGGAGGCAATTAAAAACGTGGGCCACAATGTAGTTAAAGCCATTGCTGAGGAAAGAAAGAAAAACGGGCCTTTTGATTCTATCTTTGATTTTATCAACCGAATTGAAACCAAGGATTTAAATAAAAAATCGCTGGAAAGTTTAATCAAAGCTGGCGTTTTCGATAAAATTGCCGAAAGAAAACAACTCTTGGTTAATTTAGAAAACCTCCTTTGCTGGAAAAGAGAAAGTTCTCGTCAAAAAATAAGAGGTCAAAAGAGTCTTTTTGACGGCGCCAAATTTAACCATCAAATTGTTTTAAAACCAACTCCTCCAGCCACCAAAAGGGAAAAATTGCAATGGGAAAAAGAGCTCTTGGGCGTCTTTGTTACCTCTCATCCATTGGAAGGCTTAAAAGAAATTATTATGAAAAAGGCCCTACCGATTACCAAAATCGCTCAAGAATTTTTCGGAAGAAGAGTTAAAACCTTGGGGGTAATTTCCGGAGTCAAAAGAATTATTACCAGAAATGGAAAACCAATGCTTTTTGTTACCCTCGAGGACCAAACCGATAAAGTGGAAATGGTTGCCTTCCCTAAAATTGTGGAAAGATATCCTACTCTTTTCCAAGAAAACAAAATTGTTTTCGTTTCCGGTCACGTAGATATTAAAGACGGTATCCCCAAAATCATCTGTGAAGACATTGAAGAGATTATTGAAGAATAAACCCATTTTCTGCGATCTTATATCTGCGATTTTATAATAAAATTTTAATTAAAGAGGAGCTTTAATAGGTTTCAAGAACCAAAGATTTTGGAATTTTTGTTTTAAGAGCACTAAAAAAGTTTTCCCAAATCAAAAAATGGCTAAAAGAAAAATTATTATTACTACCAATCTTTACTTAACTTCTAAAAAACCATCCTCTGTCTTCGATCATCCTCTGGCTGTCCGAAATTTTTCTTATGAATTGGAAAAGGGCTATCTGAAAAGCGTTCAGAAGCTGAAAGTGCCACAAAATATTGATCTGATTTTAAATTTTCTGATTGCCGGCGCCAGAAAACTAAACCCTGATTTTAAAAAAAAGATTGTCGATTATTTCAAGCCCCATTATCGATACAGAAAAATTAGATTGTTCTTCCCCGAACAAATTTCAAGCCTTAAAAAACAACTCAAAGATAAAGAAATTATTGGCACAGAAAACTATTGCGCCGTCCGCAACACTGCCTTCATCCTCGCTTTTCTTCAAAAAGCCGATATTTTAATTCAAATTGATTCGGATGAAAGCCTGCCGCCGGAATATGTAACCGAGGCAATAAGAATTGCCAAAAACAATAAATTGAGTGCTTTCGGCGGATTCTATCTTGAAGAAGGAAGGCCTCTTTCTCCTTTGTTTGACCCCCTTGATCTCTGGCCGAAGTTCTCTTCAATGACCGTTGATTATACTCGGGTAATGGCTAGCAAAAAGCCAATTCCTACTATCTACGGCAAAGGCGGCAATATGGTTTTTCTAAAAAGTTATTATTCCCGAATCTGTTATCCAAAATTTGTTCCTCGGGGCGAAGATACGGCCCTAGGCCTTCGTTCCTGGCTTGTTTATTATAATGGCAATTCTCTTGCTAAAATCAAAGCGGGCGATAAAACCTTCCGTTTTCATCTCTCGTCCTCGCCAAAACTTATGATTACCCACCATACCGAACACCGCTCTATTCAATCATTCCTTCCCTATCTCGAAAAAAATCTCATCCGTTTCGCCATTGAAAGAAATACTTTTCAACATCAAAAAAAATTCACCAAAGACAAACTTTACTCTCAAGCCACCTATATCTCGAGGATGCTTTTAATCGAGGATTATGAGGCCTTTGTAAATCATATCTATGATGAATGCCAAAATTCTTGTTCTTTGTCAGCGCCATTGAAAAAAAATCCAGTCTATTTGGCCATGAAAGGGTTAAAGAAAAAACCCAGCCATTATCCTCGTTATAAAGCCGAAGAAATTGAGGCCTCGCGGAAAAAAGTGCTTCGTTTCTGCCGCGGCCTTCGGCAAAAAAACCTCTGGCAGGAATACAAGAAATACCAGTTAAAATATTTAAACCTAATTAAAACTCTCTCGTCTCAAAAACCCTCTCTTCTTTCCAAGATTGAACTGTGAAAAAATATTTAACTATTACCTTTGGCCCTAAAGCAGAACAGGTTAGGTTCGGAGCAAGTAAAAACTATGCCAAAATACTTTATTATTACCTTCGGTTGTCAAATGAGCCCCGCACCAGAACAAGTTCGGTGCGGGGCAAGTAAAAACTATGCCAAAATACTTTATTATTACTTTTGGTTGCCAGATGAATAAATCAGATTCCGAACGAATTGCTGCTGTTTTGAAAAAGATGAAATATAAGCCAGCCTCAAAAATCAAGGAGGCTGATTTAATCGTTGTTAATATGTGTTCGGTAAGACAATCGGCTGTTGATCGGGTTTGGGGCCTTATTCCAAAATTTCAGAAACTCAAACTCAAAAATCCTCAATTAAAAACCGTTTTAACGGGCTGTATTTTAAGTCAAGACAAACGAAAATTTAGGGAAAAATTTGATTTAATTCTTAGTATTAAAGATTTGCCCCGCTGGCCAAATTATCTCCAAAGTCAATTCAAAACACTGCCACTATCCCCATCTTGTTTTGATTTCAATTCAAAAACAGAATTAAAAAGCTCTTCTAATTTCTCAGTTCTTATTCCCATAATAATTGGTTGTAATAATTTCTGTAGTTATTGTGTTATCCCCTACACTCGCGGCCCGGAAATTTCCCGCCCTTGGCAAGAAATTGTCAAAGAAGCAAAAAAAGCAATTAGGAAAGGGGCAAAAGAGATCTGGCTACTTGGACAGAATATCAATCGCTATTACTCAAAGTCAAAACTCAAAGCTCAAAAGTCAAAAATTATAAATTTTGCAAAATTACTCAAAATAATTAATGATATTCCGGGCGACTTTTGGATTAGGTTTACCAGTTCTCATCCCAAACCTGGGACTAAAGTTTCTGATAGAAAAAGCTTCTCCTGGGATGAGTTAATCAAAACAATAGCTGATTGCAAAAAAGTAACCGAGTATATTAACCTGCCGGTTCAATCAGGCGACGATGAAATTTTAAAAAGAATGAACAGGCCCTATACTGTCGCTCAATACAAAAATTTGATAAAGAAAATTCGAAAAGCCATCCCTAATGTCTGTTTGAGCACGGATGTCATCGTTGGCTTCCCCGGTGAAACCGAAAAACAGTTTGAAAACACGGTCAAACTCTTTAAAGAAATTAAGTTTGATATGGCTTATATTGCCGAGTATTCGCCCCGGCCCCAAACAGCCGCTTCAAAGCTTGAAGACAACGTGCCCAAAAAGGAAAAGGAAAGAAGAAGAAAGGCTCTAACCGAAATTCTGAAGAAAACTGCTCTTGAAAATAATCAAAAATATATCGGTAAAACTACGGTTGTCTTGGTTGATTCGGTTAGACAGCCGAAATCGCATTCAAGTTCATCTAATTTTGTATATTTGGGGAAGAACCGCACTTATAAAACAGTGAAATTTCAAAGTCAAAAAGAATTAGTCGGTAAATTTGTCAAAGTAAAAATTATGGAAGCCCTGCCTTGGGGATTAAAAGGAAAACTCATTCTCGGTGAAACAAACAATAAGAAATTTCTGGCTTAAATTAAATTTCTTTATTCTTCAACGCTTCCTTCATTATCTTCACGCTTGAACTGGTACCGATAATATCAGCTCCGGCTTCAACCATCATTTTTAAGTCCCCAAGGGTTCTAATTTTACCGGCCGCTTTAATTTCAAGCCCGGGCGCCGCCTCCCTCATAATTCTCAGATGCCTTGCTTTTTCTTTTAGTTCAAAATGGTCCAAGGGGTCCTTAAAGGTCGAGGTTTTAACGCAAGCCGCGCCTGCCTTTTTGCATAACTGAGAGGCTTTTTTTATTTCTTCATCGGTTAAATAACCGGAGCCGATAATCACCTTGGTCGGTCCAATTTTGCAAATGGCGCTTAGATCTTTTAAAACCCGGCTGTATCTCTCATATTTTAAATCAATGATATTCATCACCACGTCCAAATCATCAGCCCCGTCCTTTTTGGCTTTCTTGCACAACTGAACTCTTTTAATATGACTGCTCTGTCCCATTGGCGGATCAATTAAGACCACTACTCGAATATCAGTCCCCTGCAATTCTCTTTTTGCCAGCTTTACCCATTCGGGATTGACGCAAACGCCGCGGAAAGCAAACTTAATTGCTTCTTGGCAAGTTTTTTTAATCTCTTCAGCCGTGGCTCCAAGTTTAATATTGGTATGGTCAATAATTTTGGCAATATCTTTAATTTTTTTCATAAATCGTTAATAATACATTTTCACCATCGTAGAAAATGTATTATGTTTAGTTTTTTTATAGATTATAGAATTTTTTCAACTATTGTTCTAATTTCTTTAGCAATTTCCTCTATCGACCTTTCGCCATCAATAATATAGACATTTTCAAACATTTTCGCCATCTTCTCGTAACTTTGCCAAACCCTTGCCAAAACTTCTTCCTTTTCGAACAAAGCCATCCTGAAACGACTCTTCTTAACTCTTTCGACACAGATTTTGGGAGAAACCTTAAGAAAAAAGGTTATGTCTGGGAATAAAAATTTTTTCTGAAGATTAAGAAGCCAATCAAAGTCATTAATCCCTAAAGAACCAAAGGCTAAAGTGGAAAATAAATAGCGATCGCAAACAACGATTATGCCTTTTTTCAATAAGGGAATAATCTCTTTTTCTAAATGAAAAGCTCTATCGGCTGAGAACAAAAGCTGAAGACATTCGTTTGATGACTGCCACTGTTGATCTAATTGAGCGTTAATTAGTCCTCCAATTAAACTTTTGGTGGGCTCTTTGGTTAAATAAGCGCCGGCATAACCAAGTTTCAATTTTTCTAGCTTTTTATTCAGGAAATCGACTAATAAAGAGGCCTGGGTGCTTAAACCGGAGCCGTCTAAGCCATCAAAAACAATAAACTTACCGGAATAAGAATTTTTCTTCATTGCTTTATGATAACACACTTAATAATGAAGGCCAACCTTACGCTTGGCCTTTTTGTGCCGGCACTTGGTGGCGGTGCCGGCACCGGGCTTC